>CAYHZX010000013.1:5273-7774 GCA_964361355.1 uncultured Candidatus Saccharibacteria bacterium
TTAGGCGGTGGTTCTACCTTTTTCGCTTCAATGCGTTCAATGGTGGGAGCGGCGGCCACCATGCCCGGAAAATGATAAATGGTGGCAAGCTCTTCGGTGCTGAGCACAAAGGGCTTGCTTGCCGCTTTCGTAGAGGAAGGCAGTGAAGGATGAATCCAGGAAGGGTTGCGATAATACGTATACGGCGGGTAAAACCATGACCGTTCGCGATAGAACGCCACCAACGCCTGCTTTTTCATTGTTTCGCGGCGTTTTTTGTACGGCGGATAATCCACGCTTACGGAATTTTTTGGCTTAAAGCCATTTAAAAATTGTGAATTATATTGCTTCATAATGCCGATTAGTGCTGGGTACACCATAATCGTATAGCGATCATGTCTCGCGATGTAACAGAAACGAATGCCGGTTTCAAACCCAAGCTTTGAGATATTTCTTTGAATGGCGGACACCACTTCCTGCTCGCCTTTAGAAAGATACTGCCACAAGCTCCCGACTTCCTCTTTTTTCTGCTCTTTTTTTACTTCTTTCGCTGGAGTAACCGAGAGCGCTGCTTCGCCGAAATGCGCGATTTCCCGCCACGCATCCCGTACGACGTTTATTGTCTCCGCCCCAATTGCCGCAAGACCCTTTTTCGCTTCCAGAGGCGCTTTTTTGCCGATAAGTTTTGCCACCAGTTTTTCTCCCGATTCTTTCCATTCATCACCCGCTGGCCGGATCAATATTTGCATCCATATATGTTCTCCGGCTTTAAGTGTCGCGAAAAATTCAAACAAGGCGGAGAGAGGATCCACTTTTTCCGCTTCTTCCTTAATCCCTTCCGTGATATGAAATAGCGGATACGTTAAAATAGGATAGGCATCGGGTTTGGTCAGCGTAAATTCCGAACCGTAAAGATCCCAATTCTCGTCAGGAAGAATTAAGGGCACGTCGTCCACATAATCATTAACTTCTTTAATCTCACTGTGCGGATACTGCGCGTAGATGTTGGCTTCCACCATCTGTTTGAAAAAACGGGGCGTCCTGACATAAAAATGCGGGATACCTTCGCGCGAGACGATCTCTAAACTAAACCACGGAGGAGTAAATCCATCCCAATATCGATCAATCAGGTTACCCGACCTCTTGCTCCCGTGCAGGCCTGCGAATACCTGTTCCATCGCTTGAGGCGTTTTAGCAATCTCGCGTGGCACCCGAATTTCTAAAAGAACCCATTGAGTATTAATATAGTAATGACTGCGTATATAAAAAAGCCATTGATACCAAGCGCTGAATGCGCACACAAGCGGCAACCATATCCACCACCATTGGAGCGCAACATTGACAGTGTTTTGTGAAACGATATTTTCTAAAATAATCTCCGGCATACAGCGTATGCCTCTATGCTACCAGAGTATACTTGCCATTGGGAAGCGAAAGAAATAATTTTTTGTTATTTAAATTCATAAGAATGGTGTTTTCTTTCACCTGCCGTCGCTTCATAACCTCTGCCACAATAGCTTCTTTTTTGCACGACCCGCGTTCTTTTAAGACATTGCAAATAATATCTTTGACAAACCCCGGTTCATATCCCCATTCGGCAAGCGCGTATAATCCGCGCCCTACAAGCACAAAACGCTTGTCTTTGATAAGCTCGTTATGCACGGTTTGCGTGTGGATATGCCGATTGGCAAAAACGTCCTGAATTTGGCGCGCGATTTGGGAGAAATGCAACGGAGCTTGCGTGCGCGAAAGCACGATGTAAGCACCGTCTTTCATGCCGCGCGGACGTATGAGCGGGGAAGACACATGACCGTATTCGTTCCATTTATTCTTTGCGATCTTTTTAGAAAGCGCGAAAAAAGCGCGAGCGACAGAAAACGAAACGGGATCCTCTACCTGTTTTTTGATCATATGGACCACCTCTTCTTCAGAAATCGGCGCGTGGGTTTCTAGGCGGCGTGTTACCTCGCGTAACGCGCGCGCGATATTTTCAGCGCGCGTTAAATCCGACGTCCAATGCGCGTAGAAAGAATCGTCTTCTTTTCTTCGAATATATTTGTTGGCGAGACGCAAAAGAAACAGGAGACAATACCCCTGTCGTGCGCTGCTACTTCCTGACACAAGGGGCTCTTCAAACAACGCGCGTTCCGCAATCACATATCCTCGTTCGCGAAAAAGATGATCTAAAAACTTTGTCCATTGCGCGAAACGGGCGTCGACGCGCTTTGCCGCCATAATGCGTTTAAGACTATCCGCTTCAAGCTGGCGCACCCGTTCGCGCGTAACACGATAAGTTTTCCCGATCGATTCCAAAGTTTCCGAGCGCGTTTTTTCTCCCGCCCGATCCGCTCCGATGGCCATCGGAGCAAGCGGACTCCATAAACGAGACAAAAAAATACCATAGCGACGGCAAATAACATCTTTGCCTCTCTGTGAAAGCGACTGTAACAAATCCTTCAAAAATTCCTCTAATGACTCAAGCGTATACTTCATAGATAGGTGTATAATGACACGCTACCACA
>CAYHZX010000013.1:7874-9885 GCA_964361355.1 uncultured Candidatus Saccharibacteria bacterium
TCCGACGCACAATAATGGATTCCACGAGCCCGAGTGCGGCGAAACTTGTTACCAAAAGCGAGCCGCCATAACTCATAAAGGGAAGGCCGATGCCGGTGATGGGGAACATGCCAAGATTCATGCCTACATGAATCACTATTTGGGTAAAAAAGAAAAGAAGAACCCCAAAAATAAAAAGCCGTTCAAAATTCGCGCGCGCGCGAATCCCCGCGCGCGCAAAACGCCAAAAAAGAATGCCTAAACACAAAAACAAAACGCTTATGCCGAAAAACCCCCATTCTTCGGCAAACGCCGCAAAGATAAAATCGGTTTGTGATTCGGGAAGAAAATGGAGGCGCGACTGCGTGCCATGCCCCAACCCTTTTCCATAAAGGCCTCCTGATCCGATCGCGATTTTTGCCTGCAGTGTTTGATACCCCGCTCCCGCAGGATCACGGAGCGGATCAAAAAAGCTCACGATTCGTTCTTTTTGATACGGAGCAAAAAGAGAAAACCAGAAAGCCGCGAAAAGAAAAACGGCTCCCGCGGAAAGCCATGCCAACTGGCGGATACTTACTCCAGAAAAAAGAGTCATGCCCGCCCATAGGGTAAACAAAATAAACGCGGAACCAAAATCCGGCTGGCGAATGACAAGGATTAAGGGGATAGTGGCATAAAAAGCGGAAATGAAAATATGCCGCCATCGCGTGATTTCAATGTGGCGGCGAGAGAAATATTTGGCAAGCATCAAAATTAACGCCAGTTTAATTGGCTCCACCGGTTCAAACGAAAAAGAGCCGAAGGTAAACCAACTTTTCACTCCGCGCACCGGCTCCGCAAAAAAAAGGAGAGCGGCCAAGGCTACACTCGCCCCCCACAGCAAAAGCAAAAAGATAATGCGTTTTTCAAAACGCTTGACGTCAAAGCATGCCGCACCCACAAACGCCGCCATTCCCACAAAAAACCAGAGAAATTGGCGAGAAAAAAAATAATCTCCTTCAGCGCTACTAGGACCAAGACGTTTCATGGCAAGAAGACCGAAGACGACGAGAGGAATTGATGCAGCGAGAAGCCACCAGTCAAAACGGCGGAGATAGGTGGAAAGATTCATGCGCTTTAATTTTCAATGATTCAATTTTCAAACAGTTTGAAAATTGAGAAATTGTGTCATTGATTGAAAATGAGAAATTGAAAATTTGCTATCGTTCTCTCACATAAATCTGAATGGCATTCGGCTCCGGCAACACTCTTGGCCAGGTAAACACGACTTCCCGCTCTCCCCCCGCCAAAACGGGGTCAACAACAGCGCGGGAGACAGCCGTAGCATTACCCTCCCCATCGGCAAGCACGGAAATCACCTCGAGAGCAGCACTTGAACGCGCGTCGGTATTTACCAGTGTCGCGTATAGGGTTGTATCTGTGCTACTCGTCTCAAAGCGTTTCTGTTTCACCGCCACCGGTAATACTATTTTTTCTCCGGCCTCCCATACCACATCCCGTATTTCAAATGAAACCCGCTTGGGTAAGCGCACCGCGGTAGCCACCAGCGGCTCAACGACAATAAAACGCTCGCCGGGATTTACGAAACTCATTCCCTCTTTTGCCGCGATAAGAATATCATTTTCATCAAAAAGCCGAAACGCGTATGACACGCGAGCCGCTCGGGCATGATCATTAAGATTTTCCACGAGTGCGGCAATGTCGTAGACGCCCGAACGCACCGGGAAAAACCGTGCCCACAAGAGCCGTAGCGGCTCTTGTGCCCCGAGCGAAGTCGAGGGGCTGATTTGTTCCGATGACGTCTTAAACCAAAAGAAAAGCGCGAAAACAATGATTGTTGCTATCAATCCAATGACTCCTGCCGCGATAAGTTGTCTTTTAAGCCGCCAATGCATATAACAATAGTATGACATATGCCCGTAAGCTTTCAAACATCGCTTGAAAATCTCTTTCGTCTGCCGCCGAAACGCAAGGCGGGTTTGCGGCGCTTAAAATTGCTTACCGTGCGCAATCTCCTTTATCATTTTCCGCA
>CAYHZX010000014.1:0-1881 GCA_964361355.1 uncultured Candidatus Saccharibacteria bacterium
AGCATCTTGCGGGCGCGATATACTAAAAGAAAGTATAAAAAAGTCGTAAAAAAAAATAATAAAAAAGGTTTTGATTATTATTAATTAATTATTATTAACTATATAAATTATAACAGTATTATGGAAGCTTTATCGATAAAGCAATGGAGTCGAGAGAGTACAATCTTTGTAACCGCTTTTCTGATCGGCGCGTTTCTTTTTATCGCGGTGACGACCTATGGCGCATCCGTGATTGGAAGCGCGATTGGCGGCATTGGAACATCTACGCCGCTCTGGGGCGATGTGGTGGTTGATCAGCAGGTAGGACAAGGACGCCTTAAGGGAGTATTTATCGTAGGTGATGATGCCACAACAACGCCAACGATCTTCGTGTCACAGAAAGGCATTATCTCATTTGGTTCTTCTACACCGAGTCCGATCTTCCTTAACCAAGGCGATGTCGTGATTGGCCGCAATGGATCCTCAAACGATCTCTTTGTATCGGGAGGATTGGGAGTGGCGAATGCTACCTCTTCTGATGGCGACTTTATTGTAGGAACTGGTGTAAATAATGGAGCATCATTGCTTGCGTTCTCCAGCAACGGGCGATTAGTGATTGGCGCAAGTTCAACCGCGATGACCACAGGCGGAACCGCAACGACCACAAAGTTTGTATTTGATGGCGGCGATGCGACTTTCTCTTCTGGAGGTATAGCAACAACAACACTTAGTATTGTGAATGAAGCTGGCGCGAATCAAACGGGAGGATGCCTTGAGATGAGCGCTGACGGTGTTGTGTATCGCGTCTTTATCAACTCTGCAAGAACAGGTGTTTTGGCAGAAGCGGGTGGTTGCATGAATAATAATTAACATTTATGTCTTACACATTTCAAAGGTCATTTCACCAATTTCTCTGGCTTACGGGCGCAATTCTTGCGGGTATGCTTTTCTTGGCACAAACGGCATTTGCCGGCACCGTTACCACCGCACAAGATATCTCTGTTCGCATTAATGACGCGGGCGGTACGGCGAGAGACGCAACCTTGCGATCCGGTTCTATCTATCAGCTGATGAACGTTGATGCTACCACCATTCAGTTTAACCTTCTTTCAACCAATGAAGTAACATTGAACCAATTAGAGGGTTTTATTTTTGAAGCCGACGTGGTTTCGTCAGATATTGTGGCATCGTGTCAGGGAGAAACAAATGCGCAGATTAAAATTACGCGGGTGGGTACGACGACCGTGACCATGCGTGCAACGAAATGCGCTGCTTCAGGCGGCGGAGGAGGATCAACGCCTCCCCCCGCTCCCTCTCCAGCTCCTTCCCCTGCTCCTGCACCGGCTCCGTCTGGAGGCGGTGCTCCTTCACCAGCTCCTGCTCCCTCTCCAGCTCCTTCTCCTGCGCCAACCACTACTCCCGCACCCGCTCCGACCACAGCCCCTCCGTCTGTTTCTGTTGTCTTTAAGAGTGGGTTGGGTGTAGGCATGACCAACGCCGACGTCAAACGTTTGCAAACGCTTCTTGCCACGGACTCCGCTATTTACCCCGAAGGTATTACGAGCGGTTATTTCGGCTCTCTTACCAAAGTAGCCGTGGGACGATTCCAGATGAAGTATGGGTTGGTGAGTTCCGCTTCTGATCAAGGATATGGATATGTGGGGCCGATGACACGCGCGAAACTGCAAGAGATCTATGAAGGAGGCGCACTCGTAGTAGCTCCCGGCGCTCCAGCCCCGCTTAGCGGGGCTCCAAGTGCGGCTGGCGTATCAGCGGTATTTATCACGGGCCTTGATATGGGCATGACCAACGCCGACGTCAAACGTTTGCAAACGCTTCTTGCCACTGACTCCGCTATTTACCCCGAAGGTATTACGAGCGGTTATTTCGGCTCTCTTACCA
>CAYHZX010000014.1:1981-8852 GCA_964361355.1 uncultured Candidatus Saccharibacteria bacterium
TTCTGATCAAGGATATGGATATGTGGGGCCGATGACACGCGCGAAACTGCAAGAGGTGTATGGCGGCGGTACTACAATGCCAAGTCCTGCTCCTTCCACGACATCGGATGACGCGGCCGTTAACAGTCTTAAGGCCCAGATTGACGCGTTGCAAAAAATGCTTGATCAACTTAAGGCGCAATAAAACAAAATTTTAAAGGTTGTCCTGAACCCCCCGACTACGCTCGGAGGGTTTTGGTTTTGCGTTTTTGGGGCATCTTCACGCCTAATTTGCGAAGCTCGGCGCGGATCTGACGGCGCGCCAATGTGGTGCGCGCGCGTTCCCGCCATTCCGCTTTTGGTTTTGCGCGGTGGTGCGTGAGAATTTCTACCGTATCTCCGGAGGAAAGCTCTTGGCCGAATGCGACAAGCTTCCCATTTATTTTAGCCCCGGTCATGTGATTGCCGATTTCCGAATGAACGTGATAGGCAAAATCAAGCGGGGTGGCACCCTGCGGAAGATCAAACACTTCTCCCTTTGGAGTTAACGCGAAGACGCGATCGCTGAAAAATTCCTTTCCTTCTTTTTGCCAATCGCGGAGTTTGGCGTTTTCTTTATATGCCCAGTGTGCCGCTATACCAAATTCGGCGTGCTCGTGCATCTCCGGCGTGCGGATTTGAAATTCCACCATACGGTGGTGCTGAGCAAATACGGTCGTATGCAAACTTTGATAGCCGTTCGGTTTAGGAAGCGCTATATAATCTTTGATACGACCCGGAAGCGGCCGCCAATGGTGGTGGATGATACCCAACGCCGCGTAACAATCTTCAATGGCAGGCACAATAATGCGCACCGCGGTGATATCATAAATACCTTCAAAATTCATGTCGTAGCGTGGCAATTTCTGCCATAAGCTGTAGAGATGTTTTACGCGCGCGTGCGCATTTATGAACGGCACGCGCGCTTTGAGCAGATGTTTGCAGACAATGGGCATAAGTTTTTGAAGATAATGTTTCAGCTTCTCTGCGCGCATCGCGTGTTCTTTGGTAAGCCATCGGTATTCTTTTGGGTACACGAAAGGAAACGCAAGGTCTTCAAGTTGCCCTTTTAATTCCCCCATACCCAAACGATCGGCGATGGGCGCGTAGAGTTCAAGCGTTTCTTTCGCGGCGCGTTTTTGTTTTTCCGGCGAGAGAGAGGAGAGCGTTTGCATATTGTGGAGGCGATCGTACAGCTGTATCAGTATCACGCGCGCGTCTTTTGCCGTGGCAATGAACATGTTACGCAGGGGCTCTAGGGCGCGTTGGGTTTCGCGATAACGAATCTTTTTTATGTTTGAGACCCCTTCCACCAGAAAAGCGATTTCCTCGCCAAAATCGCGCCGGATTTTCTCCGATGTAATAAAAGTATTTTTACCCACGTCGTGGAGAAGGGCTGCGGCAATCGCGGGAGTATCAAGTTTAATCGCGATAAGATTGGTGGCGACCGCGACCGGGTGGTTTATATAAGGATCGCCGGAAGCGCGCTTCTGGCCATCATGCGCTTTCGCCGCAACATCACGGGCGCGTTGGATCAAAGCGATATCGCTTAAAGAATAGTTATGGGCGGAAAGAAGATGATTAAGTTCTGACCACATAATGTATAAAAATTCAAATGATAAAATCAAAATGTCACATTAATGACAAATGATTAAATCTCAAAATTATTTTTTTGATTTTGAACTTTGAGTTTCATTTAATATTTGAGCTTTAACGTTTGACATTTCTGAACCAGGATTTTGCCACGTTGCGTATGTACATTCCGGATATCGCGAGCATCCGTAAAATTTTCTTCCTTTTTTGGTAGAACGCATAACTATTTCACCCTCGTTACATTCCGGGCATGTAATGCCGGTGGAAGGCGGCGGAATTTTTTTTGTGTTTTTGCATTCAGGGAATCCGGAGCAGGCGATAAATTCGCCGAAACGGCCGTGTTTGATAATCATCGGCTTGCCGCATTTTTCGCAATGCTCTTCGCTTGGCCGGTCAAGCGATATTTTTTCCACCGAAGCGTATTTTTCTTCAAGATGTTCCGCGAACGGCGCGTAGAATTCTTCAATGACTGGTTGCCATTGAAGGCGGCCCGCGGCGATCTGGTCAAGCTCTTCTTCCATGTGGGCGGTGAATTGAATATCTACGATGCGCGGGAAATGCGCTACCAGCATTTCGTTTATTTTTCTCCCTACCACCGAAGGAAAAAGGCGCTTGTGTTCGTCTTTTTCCACATAGCCGCGATCCTGCAGAAGCGCCATCGTGGGCGCGTAGGTGGACGGACGGCCGACTCCGTTTTGTTCCAATGTTTTAATCAATGTTGCTTCGGTAAAGCGGGGAGGCGGCTCGGTGAAATGTTGTTGGGGAATAATATTTTCACATGTTACCGGATCGCCGACCGCACAGGGCGGGAGTTCTCGTTCCGTAACATGGAGCGGATATATATTCAAAAACCCGTCGAAGCGGATAGTTTGTCCCGTTGCGCGCAATATATAATTAGTAGCGGGTAGCTTGTGGTTTTCAGCCGCGGCGATATCGACAACAACGCTATCAATAATTGCCGCCGGCATCTGCGAGGCAAGAAATCGGCGCCAAATTAACTCATAAAGCTTTTTTTGGCGCGTATCCAGTGTTGTGTCATCGGGTTTTTTCGCGGGGTCCGTTGGTCTGATCGCCTCGTGCGCTTCTTGGGCGCCCTTTGTCTTTGTTTTAAAGACGCGCCCCCCTTCAGAGAGAGCGTACGATGCGCCGAGAATGTGCGTAAGATAGGAAGTAGCGCTGCGCCGACTATCTTGCGAAAGATTAACCGAATCCGTGCGCATATAGGTGATAAGGCCTGTTTCGTAAAGTTCTTGGGCGATCCGCATGGTTTGTTTGGCGGAAAATCCAAACCGTTGGGAAGCATCCTGCTGGAGTGTTGAGGTGGTAAAGGGCGGGAGCGGATTTTTTTGTGTTTGTTTTTTTTGCGCGTCGGCAACCCGGTACGTTGCTTTTTCTAATTCCGCCGCAATCGTCTTTGCTTCTTTTTCATTTTTAATTGCGAATTTCTCAAGCGTTTCCGCATTCTTTTTTATCAATAACGCTTCAAATGGGTTTTTGTTTCGCAGTAAAGCCGTAATGCTCCAGTATTCTTGCGTCTTAAACGCTTCACGTTCCGCTTCACGTTCCGCCACCAAACGAAGAGCGACTGACTGCACGCGGCCGGCCGAAAGCCCGCGCATGAGCTTTTTCCAAAGAAACGGCGAGAGTTTGTAACCCACAAGGCGGTCAAGCACGCGGCGCGCCTGTTGAGCATCCACCAAACGCATATCAATATCCCGCGGATGCTGAAGCGCTTCTTCAATCGCCTTTTTGGTAATTTCATGAAAAACAATCCGGGCTATCGCAACTTCCGGCTTCCGGCTCCTGGCTTCCGGCTTTTTTATTTTTTCTCCTTTTTGCTGAGAGCTCATAGCTGGCTGCTGGCTGCTCTTGTTCAGGCCTAAGGCCTGAACAAGATGCCACGCGATCGCTTCTCCTTCGCGATCTTCATCGGTTGCCAAAATGATTTCCGTAGCATCTTTCGCCGCTTTTTTTAAGGTGACAACGCGCGCTTTCGCTTTTTGTGGAATCACATAGCGAGGGCTGAACCGCTCCTCAATATCAATGCCGAGTTTTGAAACAGGCAAGTCGCGTACATGACCATAGCTTGATTCCACGCGAAAGTCTTTGCTAAGAAAGCGGCTTATAGTTTTTGCTTTGGTGGGAGACTCAACAATGATTAGTTTCATAATTGTTTGTCATCGCGACCCCGCAGCTGCGGGGGAAGCAATCTCGCTCTGTTTTACCGCTGGATTGCTTCGTCACTATGTTCCTCGCGATGACAACATAAATTTTTTATAATTTTCGATAGATGCCTCCCCCCATATTTCGAATAATGCCTTTAATTTCTAACATACTGGTGGTGGTCATGATTTCATGAGCGGGAAGGCCGCTTTGTTTGATGATCTCATCGAGCGAGAGCGGTTCCCCCAGTGTTTTTATTATCTGTTGTTCCGAAAGCGAAAGGGAAGTGAATGTGTCGTTGGCGTGAACCGCGCGTTGAGCGATGCCGAGCGCTTCTAGCACATCGTGAGCGCTTCGTAAGGGTGTTGCACCCTCTTTGATAAGTTGATTGGGACCACGCGATGTTTCAGAAAAGATTGATCCGGGAAGGGCTAGACAATCGCGATTGTATTCGGCGGCAAATCGCGCGGTGATAAGCGCGCCGGATCGCTCGCGCGCTTCAATGACAATCACCGCTTTCGCCATGCCCGCGATAATACGATTACGTTGGGGAAATGTCCAGAGGGTGGCTTTAAGTGTGGGTTCATACTCGGAGATAACCATGCCGCCGTTTTGCGTAATACGCGCGGCAAGCGCGCGGTTTTGCGCGGGGAAAAGCACCGAAGGATCAATCCCGGACCCCAACACCGCGACGGTCCGGCCGCCCGCATCAAGTGCGGCTTCATGCGCAATCGCGTCAATACCAACCGCCAAGCCGCTTACAATCACAATTTTCTGTTTTGCCAGCTCAAAGGCGATGTCATAGGCCGCTTCTTTGCCATAGGGCGTGCACCGCCGCGTGCCTACCACCGCCACACAAAGCGCGTCGGGAGGCAAAGGGTCGCCCTCAATCCATAATTGTTTCGGTTTTGCTTGTTGGGGAAGCTGATGGAGTAATTCCGGCCACTCATGTTTTCCCAATATGCGCATGAGTGTATAGTAGGCCAAAAGTGAAATCGTTGCAAAATCATTATCTCTGTGTTAGTATAATATCATGAACGTTTTGTCAAAAAACATTTTGTATGCGTTTTTTATTTTTGCCATGCTCGCGGTGGGATACTCGCTGTATTTAGAACAAACGCAAGAGCGTGAAGTCGTTTCTCTTTCAAAAGCGATTGAAGATATCAAAGCGGGAACAATAGAAAAGGCGGTGGTGGAGGAAGAGGCATTGCTTCTTGACTATCGCGATGGCACCCATAAAAAAGCGCTCAAAGAAACCGACGCGGCGTTTTCAGAAACACTTGCCAACTACGGATTGACTGCCGCAGAACGCGCGAGTGTAGCAGTGGAGGTTAAGGGGCCGTCGGGATTTGCGTTTTGGTCGCGCGCTCTCTTCCCGTTTTTGATCCCGATTTTTTTGATCGCGCTCTTTTTGTGGATGATGTCGCGCCAGGTTCAACGCGCCAATATTCAAGCGCTGGGATTTGGCCAGTCGCGCGCCCGTGTCATAGCGCCCGATAATCTAAAAGACAAAGTAACATTCAAGGATGTGGCGGGAGTTGACGAAGCGAAAGAAGAATTAAAAGAAATAGTTGATTTTCTCAAAAACCCGAAAAAATTTCTTGATATCGGCGCGCGCATCCCGCGCGGCGTTCTCCTTATGGGCGCTCCCGGCACGGGCAAAACGCTTCTTGCCAAAGCAGTGGCAGGCGAGGCGGGTGTGCCTTTCTTCCAAATTTCCGCCTCGGAATTTGTGGAGATGTTTGTGGGCGTGGGAGCCGCGCGCACGCGCGATCTTTTTAAAATGGCGAAGAAAGCCGCACCCTCCATTATTTTTATTGACGAGCTTGATGCCATAGGGCGGCATCGTGGCGCGGGTTTAGGAGGCGGCAATGATGAGCGCGAGCAGACATTAAATCAAATTTTGGTAGAGATGGACGGGTTTGACACTTCGGATCAGGTGATCGTGATGGCGGCTACCAACCGGCCGGATGTGCTTGATCCCGCGCTTTTGCGCCCAGGCCGACTTGATCGCCGCGTGGTTTTGGATTTGCCCGATATTGCTCAGCGCGAGGAGATTTTAAGAATTCATTCGCGTAAAAAG
This sequence comes from uncultured Candidatus Saccharibacteria bacterium, assembly GCA_964361355.1. Classification (GTDB taxonomy): domain Bacteria; phylum Patescibacteriota; class Minisyncoccia; order Ryanbacterales; family CAYHZD01; genus CAYHZD01. The sequence continues at coordinate 7,839 of CAYHZX010000014.1, forward strand.
CCGCTTGCCGAAGATGTGGAACTGCGTCATATCGCGGAGCGCACTCCCGGGTTTTCGGGCGCTGATCTTGCCAGTGTGGTCAATGAAGGGGCTATTCTTGCCGCGCGTAAAAACCACAAAAAAGTAAGCCAATTTGATCTATTCCAATCGATTGAAAAAGTGTTGCTTGGGCCTGAACGCAAAAGCCATTTGTTAACTAAAAAAGAAAAGGAGATTTCCGCCTATCACGAAGCAGGGCATGCCTTGGTAACAGCCATTCTTCCTCATACTGATCCGGTGCATAAAGTTTCCATTGTCTCGCGCGGCCGTGCCGCGGGTTATACCTTAAAACTTCCCATTGAAGATCGCCACCTTCACACATACTCCTATTTTTTGGACGAACTCGCCGCGGCTATTGGCGGCTATGCCGCTGAAAAAATAATGTTTGGCGAAATTACCACGGGTCCTTCAGATGATTTGCGCAAAGCAACCGCGATCGCGCGCGATTTGGTCATGCGCTATGGTATGTCAGAAAAAATCGGGCCGATTGTGCTCGACACGCACGGCGAAATGATATTTTTGGGCCGCGAACTCGGCATAGAGAGAAACTATTCAGAGCGCACCGCCCAGACAGTGGATGAAGAAGTAAGCCGTCTTATGCGCGAGGCATGGCAGCGCGCGGAAACAATCTTGCGCGACAAGCGCGCGAAGCTTGATGAAATAGCGAAATATTTGATAGAACACGAGAGCATCGAGCGCGCTGATTTTGAAAAAATAATGGGAATAGAGAGAGTAAGGGGAAAAGAGGTGGAAATGAAAGAAGAAGGAGGTGTGTAGCGCCGACGCAAGGGCGTGTAGCTCAATCGGCAGAGCACGGAGCTTATACCTCCGGGGTTCCTGGTTCGAGTCCAGGCGCGCCCACCAATATCAAACTTTCAGGAATTTGACCGACGAGATTGGCCGCGCTTCGCGCGGCTGAATTTTGTTTCTTATTTCCACTCCTCGAGTTTTATTTTGGCGTCGGTTTCTTTGCCG
>CAYHZX010000015.1:0-1558 GCA_964361355.1 uncultured Candidatus Saccharibacteria bacterium
TCGTTCCCTGTCCCACTCTCTCCTCTTTCCACGCTTACCGGCCGTGGTGCCGCTCCGACCATACTTTATTGGGAAATAATGTATGTTTTTTGTCGGAGTCAGAGAATGAAGACCGAATCAATTAAATGCCTTGTAAAGAACTATTTTCTCTCCTCCTCGTTTTCTCTCTCCTCTTGAGATTTTTCCCGAGGAGAATGATAGAGATGTGTCGGGAAACATACCTCCATCATTCTTCCCGCGAAATATGGCCTAGTTTTAACTTACTGCATATATTATACACTATCTAATCTTATCTGTCAACCCCCTGTCAACCTTCCAAATCTGCCTTTCTGCCATTTCTCATCTTAACGCTACAAGTATAGCATATCAAACAAATCCTGTCAAGCCCTTGACAAGTTTTAGGCAAAAATAAGCAAAAAACCCTTATTTTAAGGCATTTTCCGACTCTCCTTTCTTTCCCATAGGCGTGGCGAGGCAATAGTCGCCCAAAACCCTCATAAAGACTCTAAAAATAGGGTGGCCCCTCGACTCGTTCCCCCCAACGTACATCGGGGTCGCTCGCTTGGGGCAAGAAACTTGCGCATTTTAAGGGTTTTTGTATAATGGGGGAAGAAACGCAACAAGACCACAAAGGTCGACCATATTCAAAACATTTTTTCTATGAACAAAAAAGATTTAGCAAAACTCATTCTTGAGCGTCACCTGGGAGCTGACGCGACTAAAAAACACGCCGAGGAAGTAGTGGAAGCGGTGTTTGACGCGATGGCAAACGAAATCAAAAGCGGCGGAGAAGTGAAAATAGCCGGATTTGGCGTCTTTAAGATTCGCCATCGGGAAGCGCGCATGGCGCGCAATCCCGCCACTGGCGCGCAAGTGCATGTACCGGCAAAATCAGTGCTCAAATTCCGCCCGGCAAAAGAGTTAAAAGAGGCGGTGAAATAACCCTAACTCCCCTAGCCCCTCTTAGTAGAGGGGAACACATAATAATTTCCCCCTTAAACTAAGCCCCGCAGAACGGGGCGAAGGGGGAGCAGAAGTGCCCCGCACTTCTGCTCCGGGGGTTATTGCGGCTGTCGTATAATGGCTATTATATCTGCCTTCCAAGCAGAGGACGGGGGTTCGACTCCCCCCAGCCGCAAAGGCAATGAAAAGTGGGTGGCGTAAGCCATCTATTTTTTATTGCCTTATTCAGATAGGTGAAGCCGGAGTCGAACGGCCCCGCGGGGCGGGGCCGCGGGATTTGCGATAAGCAAATCGACTCCCTGCCTGCCGGCAGGCAGGCCACCCCCGCAAAACCAAATAGAAAAACTCTCCGATGGCCATCGGAGAGTTTTTCTATTATTAATTGTCTTGCGATTCTTCCGAGCTTTTTTCTTCTAATCCTTCCGCATCGCAATCATCAGTCTCATGCTCTACCGATCCACATTTTTCACACTTTATATCCATATATCATCTATTAACTCCGATGCACATCGGAGCTTACCCATTAAAACGACCTTTCGTAAGGGTTTTGCTCGTTCATGGGCAGTATATCAAAAGAAAAAAATCTGGCAAGGCG
>CAYHZX010000015.1:1658-7020 GCA_964361355.1 uncultured Candidatus Saccharibacteria bacterium
CGCTTTACTTCTTCATAGGGCTGCGCGCCGTTAACGGGAAACTTCTCGCCGTTTGCCGCAATCACGATACTATACGGCGTACCAGAGCCACCGGCCGCTTGGGCGTCCTTGAGATCATCCGCTACGCGTTCAGCGAATTTACCCGAATCAAGACACGTTTGAAACGTACCGCGATCAAGGCCAATATCTTGAGCAATTATTGGCAGTCGGGCAAGATCAAGGCCGTTGTTAGAAGGGGTAACTTCAAAAAGCCGATCCATATAGTTCCAAAAAGCGACACCCCCACCGAGCTCGTTTGCGCACTCGGTTGCTTCCGCTTCTTTGCGCGCCTTAGAATGGAGAGCGTCAAGAGGAAAATGGCGATAGACCCACGCTACTTCTCCCTTTTTGCCATACTCATCCATGACTTGTTGCATAGTGGCATGAAAACGTTTACAAAACGGGCATTCTAAATCAGAATATTCCACAAGCTTCACGGGAGCTTCGGGATTGCCGCGCAGGTGATCGCGAGCGTCAACGCCGCGCGCATTGCCTCCGCCTTGAAGCGCTTGTGCGACACCGCGATTAACTCCGTCATCCGACGGGGCGATCTTTGTCGTCTCCCTGCTCGGATTAAACCACACCGCACCGGCAATCAAAATACCCGCCACCACAATAGAAAGGGGAACTAAATAAGTGTTTTCGTTCATAAGTTTTGTTTTATGTTATATACCTTTTATTTCTAAAAAAGATCCCCGATGTCCGGGAACCGCACCCGTAAGAATGAGAAGATTGTTCCCCGGGAGAACATCGGCTATGGTAAGATTTTTTACGGTCACGCGATTGCCCCCCATACGCCCTGCCATGCGCTTCCCTTTAATAATCCGCTGAGGCCATGTAGCGCCCACAGAACCCGGCTCGCGATGCGCGTGTTTCGTGCCATGCGTGGCGGGCGCTCCATGGAATCCGTGACGCTTCACCACCCCCTGGAATCCTCTTCCTTTCACCGTGCCACTCACCCGCACCTTGTCTCCTTTAGCAAATACCGAGACATCAAGTTTCTGGCCTACCGTAAAGCCGTCTTCATCTCCCCGATATTCCCGTAGCCAACGCGCGGTAGCAAGCCCCGCTTTTTTGATATGCCCTTGCAATGGCTTAGTCGGATGCTTTTTGATACCGCTTGCGATTTGCACGGCGTTGTAGCCATCTTTTTCTTTTGTTTTAATCTGGGTTACGGTCATAGGATCAACGCGCACTAAAGTAACGGGAATTGCTTTTCCTTCTTTGTCAAAGGTTTGAGACATTTCTAATTTTGTACCAAGTGCGAATTTCATAACTCCCCGATTAAACGTACCCCGCACCTTTAATCCCTCTTCGCCACGTCCTCCGTGGCTTACCTTAAGAGGGAGTTACACCTTTACTTCTATATCAACCCCGGCCGGCAGCGTCAAATTGCTCAACGCGTCCACAATACGGGAATTCGGATTCAAAATATCAATCACCCGTTTGTGCACGCGCATTTCAAATTGCTCACGCGCGTTTTTGAACACAAAGGGGGAGCGATTGACTGTATATTTGCGAATCTCCGTGGGCAAAGGCACGGGTCCCACCACATCCACGCCAAATCGCTTGACCGCTTCCACAATTTTGCGCACGGAATTATCAATAACCTTATGGTCGTAAGCTCTCACTCTGATGCGAAGCCGCTCCTGTGGTTCCTTTTCTTTTATTTTTGTGGATGCTTTTGGTTTTACGCTGGCCATAATTTTCAATATTTAATAATTTTCAAAGTATCTACAACGTGAGTTACCAAAAATTCATTGAAAGTTGTAAAATTGATAATTGAAAATTACTTTGTAATTTTCGTCACCACTCCCGCGCCCACGGTTTTCCCTCCTTCGCGAATGGCAAAACGCTGACGCTCCTCAAGCGCTATCGGCTGAATCAACTTCACGATAAACGTTACCGTATCGCCGGGCATCACCATCTCGATGCCTTGTGGAAGCGTTACCTCGCCGGTCACATCGGTGGTGCGAAGATAAAATTGCGGTTTGTAACCGGTAAAGAATGGCGTGTGGCGGCCCCCTTCTTCTTTCGTCAAAATATATACTTCCGCGTCGAACTCCGTATGCGGGGTAACCGATCCGGGTTTTGCAATCACCTGCCCGCGCTCCACATCTTCTTTTTCAATGCCGCGCAATAAAATGCCGGCGTTGTCTCCCGCCATACCCTCGTCAAGCGATTTATTAAACATTTCAATGCCGGTCACCACTGTTTTTCGCGTATCGCGAAGGCCGATAACTTCAACTTCTTCGCCCACCTTTACTTTTCCCCGCTCAATGCGGCCGGTCACCACCGTGCCGCGCCCTTCAATAGAAAAGACATCTTCAACCGGCAAAAGAAACGGCTTTTCTATGTCGCGTACCGGCTCGGGAATATATTCATCGAGCTGCTTTACAAGCTCCAAAATCGGTTTTGCCGCCTCATCGTTGGCTGATGTTGCTTCAAGAGCTTTTGTCGCGGATCCTCGGATAATCGGTATTGTGTCGCCCGGAAATTCATATTTGGTAAGAAGCTCGCGAATTTCTTGCTCCACTAAATCAATTAATTCCGGATCATCTACCGCGTCCACCTTATTTATAAACACAACGATCGCGGGCACGCCTACTTGACGGGCAAGCAAAATGTGCTCTCTCGTCTGCGGCATAGGGCCGTCGGTGGCGGCTACGACCAATATCGCGCCATCCATCTGGGCCGCCCCGGTAATCATGTTTTTGATGTAGTCGGCGTGGCCGGGCGCGTCAATATGCGCGTAATGGCGCTTTGCGGTTTCATATTCAGAGTGGTGCAAAGCAATCGTAATACCCCGCGCTTTCTCTTCGGGCGCTGAATCAATCTGCTCGACTTTTTCTAAACGAACCTTGTTGCCGGCAAGATTCAGCACATACAAAATTGCCGCGGTCAAACTCGTTTTGCCGTGGTCAACATGGCCGATCGTGCCGACATTGATGTGGGGCTTTGCCCGTTCAAATTTTTCTGCTGCCATATATTTTAGAAGCTAGAATCTAGAAATAAATTTAATAAATAATAAATCGACTGATAATAAAGCCTATGTATTTCACCATACACCTAATACGGAATCCTTTCAAGAGGCACCTCTTCGAGATCCAAATTCTCCTGCAATGCCTCTATTGCAAGCGATGATTCCTCCGATGGCGTCTGTTGTTCTTCCATACTATTTAGACTATCATCTCATCGAAGTAAGCGCAAGTATTCATCGCTTGAGCGGATTTTATTTTTTCCCTTCTATTATAAGTTGTGCGATATTCGCGGGCACTTCTTCGTAGCGGGAAAATTCCATGGTGTAGGAACCGCGGCCTTCGGTGCGGGAACGGAGTGCCGTCACATAGCCGAACATCTCGGCGAGCGGCACATGAAACCCAATTACTTTAAGAATGCCGCGATCCTCAATAGATTCGATTTTGCCTCTCCGGGCGGCAAGATCGCCGCTGGTATCCCCTAAAAATTTTTCCGGCACAATGACCTCGGCTTTCATGATAGGCTCAAGAAGTATGGGCTTAGCCCTGCGCGCGGCTTCCTTGAACGCCAGCGAGGCGGCAATTTTGAAAGCAATCTCGGAAGAATCCACGTCGTGGTAGCTGCCGTCATAGAGAGTCGCTTCAATATCCACCACGGGATAGCCCGCCATGACACCTGATTCCAACGTTTCTTTAATCCCCTTGTTGACCGCCGGGATAAACTCATTGGGGATGACACCCCCTTTAATCGCGTCAACAAACTCATACCCCTCGCCGCGCCCGCGAGGGGATAGGCGCAGCCACACATGGCCGTATTGCCCGCGGCCTCCGGACTGGCGGATATACTTCCCTTCGGCTTCCGCCGTGCCCTTGATAGTTTCTTTATACGCCACCTGCGGCTTGCCCACATTGGCTTCCACATGGAATTCCCGGCGCATGCGATCGACGATAATTTCTAAATGCAGTTCGCCCATGCCGGAAATAATGGTCTCCAATGTCTCTTGGTCAGACTTAATCCGAAAGGTCGGATCCTCTTCGGCAAGACGTTTTAACGCAAGGCCCATGCGCTCTTGATCGGCTTTTGTTTTTGGCTCAATTTTAAGAGAAACTACGGGCTCGGGGAATATAATTTGCTCAAGCAAAATTGGATGATCGGGATCGGCAAGGGTATCGCCTGTCACCGTATGCTTAAGGCCAATCATCGCGCCAATCTCGCCGGCAAACACTTCGCTTACTTCCTCGCGATGATTTGCATGCATGCGTAAAATTCTCCCCACGCGCTCTTGCTCTCCTTTTGTCACATTAAATATATACGATCCGGCTTTTATCATGCCTGAATATACGCGAAAATAGGTGAGCTGGCCCACAAAGGGATCGGTTTGCAATTTGAAAGCGAGGGCGGCGAAGGGGACATCGTCGGAAACCTCGCGCGTAATTTTTTCTTGAGTTTTTGGATCTATGCCTTCCACCGGCGGCAAATCAAGCGGCCCCGGCAGATAGTCAATAACCGCGTCGAGTACTAACTGCACGCCTTTATTTTTGAGCGCAGAACCGCACAATACGGGAATTAACGTGACAGAAAGACATGCTTTGCGCAGCGCGTCTTTTAACTCACTAGTGGTAATTTCTTTACCGCCGACATATTTTTCAACAAGCGTTTCATCGGTTTCCGCAATCTTCTCTATGAGCTTATTTCGCCATTCTTCCGTAAGTGCCGCTAGGTGAACGGGAATTTCTTTTTCCACCATCTCCTCGCCATTAGTACCCTCAAAGAAAAACGCTTTTTTTTGCAAAAGATCAATCACGCCGGCATGAGCGGATTCCTCACCGATAGGATAGGTGAGTGCGACCGCGTGTGGCGAGAGCCGATCGCGGATTGATTGAAAACTTTTTTCAAATGAAGCGCCGATGCGATCAAGCTTGTTAATAAAACAAACGCGCGGCACATGGTATTTGTCGGCTTGCCGCCAGACCGTTTCCGATTGGGGCTCAACACCCGCTACGCCATCAAACACAACAACTCCGCCATCAAGCACCCGCAAAGAACGCTCTACTTCCACCGTAAAATCCACATGTCCGGGCGTGTCTATTATGTTGAATCGGTATTCGTTCCCGCCGGTCGCAGACTTCCAAAAACAAGTGGTGGCGGCCGCGGTAATGGTAATGCCGCGCTCCCGCTCCTGCTCCATCCAGTCCATAATGGCTTCGCCTTCATGCACCTCGCCGATTTTGTGAGAGACACCCGTATAAAAAAGTACGCGCTCGGTCATCGTGGTCTTTCCGGCGTCAATATGAGCGATAATCCCAATGTTTCGCGTTTTTTCTAATGGATATTGCCGAGCCAT
>CAYHZX010000015.1:7120-8463 GCA_964361355.1 uncultured Candidatus Saccharibacteria bacterium
AATTTTAAGAGGATTTTCGCTTCGCCCCATATCGCGACCTCCCCTGTTTTCTTCCCTCTACTCCGGTCGCGTCCAACACGCCGCGCACGATATGATATCGCACGCCGGGAAGATCTTTTACGCGCCCGCCGCGCACCACCACCACCGAGTGCTCCTGCAAATTGTGTCCAATGCCGGGGATATAAGCGGTAATTTCGGCGCCATTAGTCAAGCGCACGCGCGCGACTTTCCGCAATGCCGAATTAGGTTTTTTGGGCGTTACGGTCTTTACCTGCAAGCATACGCCCCGCTTAAACGGCGAGGGATGAAAAACCGGGCGGTTCTTTAAGGCGTTAAAACTATAAAGAAGCGCGGGCGCTTTCGCTTTTTTAGGATTAGGTTTTCGCCCTTTTCGTATTAATTGCTGAATCGTGGGCATTTTCTTACGCTAGCAAAAAAACCAGTGCCCGTAAACCCCCACACCAAAATTTTGGTGTGGGGGTAAAGGTTCTATTATCGGGCATACTCCACCGCACGGGATTCACGGATCACATGCACCTTGATTTCTCCGGGGTATTTGAGTTCCTGTTCAACGCGATTGGCGATTTGGCGGGCGAGATTTTTCGCTTCATAATCGGAAACTTTCTCGGGCGAGACGAAAATGCGAATCTCGCGGCCCGCTTGAATAGCGTAGGATTTTTCAATGCCGTCAAACGAATTGGCAATCGCTTCGAGATCTTCTAAGCGCTTCAGATAATGTTCCACGGTATCGCGCCTGGCGCCAGGCCTGCCGGCAGATATCGCATCGGCCGTCTGCACGATAATAGATTCAAGCGTTTCGTACGGATATTCCTCGTGGTGCGACTGCATTGCCTGAATCACCGGTTTCTCAATGCTAAATTTTTGCAAAATACGCCGGCCGATCTCCACATGCGTGCCCTGCACTTCATGATCCACGGCCTTGCCGATGTCGTGAAGCAACGCTCCTTTTTTGGCAATCGCCACGTCCGCGCCAAGTTCTGCGGCAAGCATGCCGGAGAGATGCGTCATTTCAATAGAATGCTGAAGCACGTTTTGTCCGTAGCTGGTGCGAAACTTAAGACGCCCTAAAAGTTGGATTAATTTCGGGTCCATATCAAAGATACCCACTTCATAGACCGCGGCATTGCCGGCTTCTTTCATGATTTTATCAATGGCTTGGCGCGCTTTCTCCACGGTCTCTTCAATGCGCGCGGGCTGGATGCGGCCGTCAATAATCAAATCTTCAAGCGCCATTTTGGCGATATGGCGGCGCACCGGATCAAATCCGGAAATAATAATCGTGCCGGGTGTTTCATCAATAATAATCTCAACCCCGGCCGCGC
>CAYHZX010000016.1:0-8101 GCA_964361355.1 uncultured Candidatus Saccharibacteria bacterium
CGCGCGAATTTCTGCGCGGCAATGCGCATTTCGCCCATACGATCTTTGTCGGCAAACAACTGACGAATCTCCGCTAAAAGAAGATTGGGCTTTAAATTCTCTTCTTCGATCACCTCTGCCGCTCCGCTACGCGCGTATTGATAAGCATTTTCCCGCTGATGATCTTGCGCCGCATGAGATAAAGGAATTAAAATTGCGGGGATCTGCCATGCCGCTATTTCAAAAAGCATGGAGCCCGCGCGCGCCACCACGATATCAGCAGCGCTCGCGGCATGACGCAACTCTCCGGCTTTCAAAAAGGGAAAGAGATGATATCGCGCGTGGAGAGGGCTTTTTTCGAGTACCACGCCGGATTCCGCCTTCACTTCCGCATAAAGGTTGCTGCCGCATTGATGAATAATTTGAATGTGCTCAAGCGCTTCGGGGAGAATAGGAACCAACGCGTCGTTTAATGGGCGCGCTCCTTGCGAGCCGCCAAGCACTAAGACGGTCGGCACATCGGAACGAAGATGGAAAAACGCGAGTCCCTCGTCGCGCGATCCTCCCAGAACATTTTTGCGTATGGGATTCCCCACCACCGCGGTTTTTTCTTTTGGGAAAAAAGCGGAGGTGGCGGGAAACGCCACCGCGATGCGCGCGGCAAATGATGCGGCCCAACGATTCACCATGCCGGGCACAGCGTCGGATTCATGAATCGCCACCGGAATACGAAAAAGACGACTTGCTAGCAAAATCGGGAAGGTGTCATATCCTCCTTTGGCAAATACCACGTCCGGAGGCCGCATGGTAAACAAAAAAAGAGCTTTCGCGACACCATGAAGTGTGCGGAACGTGTCGCCGAATGTTAATAACGAAAAATAGCGCCGTAATTTTCCGGCCGGCACTTCCTTAAATTTTATATCGTATTCGGAAAGAAGGGCCGACTCCGGAGGCCGCACTCCCATGAGCGTTAATTCCAGCTTAACAATCCGTTCCTCGCGCGAGCGCTCGCGCAACGCTTGAGCGACCGCGACAAGAGGGTAAAAATGGCCTCCCGTGCTGGATCCGGTAAGAACGATATTCATAAGGCATTATGTGTGTTTTGAAATATTAAGCAAAATGCCGACTTGGGCCAGATGCATAGCAAGGCTCGTGCCCCCATAGCTCACAAACGGAAGCGGAATGCCGGTAAGCGGCAACAACCCCAAAAGCGATCCGGTATTAATAACTACTTGGATAAAAATAATAAGGGTAAGGCCTGAAGCAAGCAGTTTAGCGAATGTATCGCGGCTCCGCTGCGCTATCATGATACCACGCCAGAAAAAAAGGAGGAAGAGAAACAGAAGCACGAGAGATCCCACAAAACCGGATTCCTCAGCGACAATGGCAAAAACCGAATCCCCCGCCGGCTCCGGTAAAAGATGGAGTTTCTGAAATGAGAACCCAAATCCTTTCCCGCCAATGCCTCCCGATCCTATCGCCACCAACGATTGATTCAACTGATAGCCGATCCCTTGCCGATCAAGCGAAGGATTTAAAAATACCGCGAAGCGGGAAAGGCGATAGGGCTCCATGTAAATGAGTACGCCGAGAAGGAAGGCGCCAAAAAGCATAATGATGCCCAGATGGAAAAGCCGTCCGCCGCCGAGAAAAAAAAGAAACGCGGAGGTCAGCGAGAGCACGCCCAATGTTCCGATATCCGGCTCCAAAATAAGAAATGTTCCGCTAAACCCAATCATAAGAAGAAAGGGCACTAATCCAAAACTCATCGTGCGCACTTCTTTTTTTTTGGCGGCAAGCCAGCTTACCAAATAAAGGAGAAAAGAAAATTTAAGAATTTCCGATGGCTGGAAAGAAAACAAACTGAAATCAAGCCAACGAATCGCTCCCCCGTGGCTAATGCCGAATTTTGGCACAAAAAGCAACGCCATCAAAAAAACACTGGCAATCAAAAAAACGGGAGCGAGCGATTTCCAGTGTTTATAGGAGATGTGTTGCGCCCCAAAAAGAAGGAGTACGCCGATGGTAGCACCCGCCACAAGCTGGTGGATAAAAAAGTAATACGGTGTCGCGAATCGTTTCATGGAAAGCCCGGAGGAGGCGGATGCGACGATAAAAAGCCCCACCGCGACGAGCAGAAACGTCGCAACCAAAAGAATACGATCAACCCCATGCGCGCGCATACTCTTATTATGCCACGCTTTGCCTTTTTAGAAAAGAAAATGTTTTTTTATAGCACCTCGCCAGCGGAGAGGGGGCGGAATATGCCGTCGGCGACGGCGGGTTTGCCGTTCACAAACACGAATTTGATGCCATCGGGATATTGATACGGATGCAAATAGGTAGCATTGTCTTTGATGGTGGCGGGATCAAACAGCACAATATCCGCCTTCATACCTGTTTTGATCAAGCCTCGATCGGCGATGCCGGCAATTCCGGCGGGCAGCGACGTAGCCCGCCGTACGGCTTCTTCCCACGAAAGCGCCGCGTTATTTTTTACGAATCGATCAAAGAAGCGCGGGAGCGTGCCAAACGAACGCGGATGCGGCAATTCTTTTTCCAAAAGATAAGGAGGCCGTTCTTCCGATAAAATGGCAATTTCGCCATTTGAAGAGACTGCCACAAATTCTTCCTTAAACGCTTCCCGCACGTTGGCTTCTGCAATGGTCTTGCTAAATACGCGCACCCGAAGATCGTTCGCGTAAAGAATATCAAGGAGTGCTACTTCGGGAGCGACACCTCGCAGTTCCGCCACATGCGCCAATGTTTTCCCCACAAGCTCTTTTTCTTTATCAAGAGAGGCAAAAAGAATGCGATCGGGATGTAACGTGAGCGCGTTCAATGCTTGTTCTATTTCTTTGCGTTGTTTAGCGTCAGCCAAACATTCCTTAATACGTTCTTCGCCTCTCTCAAGCGCCCAGGCGGGAAGAAAACTTACGAGCCGCGCGTTGGTGCGGCCATACGGCGTTACATCGGCGCTTATCATAACTCCCTCCTCGCGTGCGTGGCGGATCATCGTGAGCGCTTCGGCAAAATGGGGCCAGTTTGTGCGCCCAAGAGCTTGCAAATGCGCGATGTGTGTGCGAGCCCCGGAAAGCCGTGCCACACGAATTGCTTCTGCCGTCGATGAGAAAAGATCCGCTCCTTCGTCGCGCAAATGAAGAGAAAAAAGGCCTTGGGATTCATGTACACGCTCGGCAAACGCAAAAAGAGATTTTTCAGAAATAGACTGCCCGGGAGCGTGATGCAAGCTCACCGAAAATCCCCGCGCCCCTTCCGCAAGTGCTTGTTCAAAGAGAAAGAGCGCTTGATCCCCATGCGGCGCGATTGTGGCATATCCCGCCAAAGTTACTACATTAATCCCTAATCTCTGACGCCCAAGCGCTTCCCGAAATTCTCCGAATGAAAGCCAATCCGTGTTGATGCCACGTATGTCAATCCATGGACTGACCACATTAATATCTTCGGGACTCGTAAGAGGAGCAAGCGAGATGCCGCACACCCCGGTCACTATCGTGGTAATCCCCTGCCGCACGAGATTTTCCGCCTGCGGGGCTCCAAAAAGAGAAAAATTTCGATCCGCGTGATTCGTGAGATCAACCATACCGGGCATGCAATAAAGCCCGGCGCCATCAATCACTTCGCCACCCTCCGTTTCTCTTACTTCCCCCGCTACTTTTATTTCTTTGCCGGAAATTCCTATATCAGCCTGCCGCATTTTCTCGCCAGCCCCGTCAATCACCGTCGCATTCTTTATAATATACGAGTAGGCCATATTGTCATTTTATTATTTCCCCATTAAGGTGACCACCATGCCGATGACGGCAAAAACGACGGAGACCACCCAGAAACGCATCGTGACTTTATAGGATGGCCACCCCTTTGCTTCAAAATGGTGATGAAGGGGCGCGACTAAAAAAAGTTTTTTGCCGCGGAGCTTGCGAGAAAGCCCTTGAAGAATGTCTGAGGCGGTGGTGAGCGCTAACGGAAACGCAATCAACGGAAGAGTCACCACCGCGTCAGTAAGAAACGCGACCACGGTAAGCGTGGTAGTAAGCCCCAGCATACCGGTCTCCCCCATAAAAAACCGCGCGGGAGGAATATTAAACCACAAAAACGCCAAAAGTCCTCCTACAATAACCGCGCAAAACGTGGCAAGATCAATTTGATTTTGAAAAAACGCGATACCGCTATAGGCGGAAAATATCGCCGCCATCACGCCCGCAGCTAAACCGTCGATGCCATCGATAACCCCGCTCGAAAACGCGGCGAGCATAACGGCCACAAAAAGAATAATAAATCCGATACCCATATCCACCGCGCCAAGCCATGGAATCCAAATTGTGGAAATTTCTAATTTAGCGTAAAACCACCACGCGCCGATAAGACCAATGCCAACGACAAGAAGAATGCGCTTTGACAAATCAAGCCCGCCGGCAAAATACAATCCCTTATTACGCACTTGAAAAAAATCATCAACAAGGCCGATCAGCGAAGCGGCGATCAAGGTAAAGAGCGGAAGCCATGTCTGCGAGCGGGAAAGAAAGTTAAGTTTGATAAAAAAATTGCCGTCCGGGTATTTGCCCAACGCCCAAAAAATGATTGTTACCAACAAAGCCGAGCCCCAAATAAGAATACCGCCCATGCGCGGCACTTTTCGCTCTTCTTTTTTTAAGCTGTTGAAGACGGACGCCTCTCCGCCAAAGAGCGCTTGCTTGCCGCCCTGCTGTTTCCAAAGTTTTAAGCGATACAGAATTTTTGTTAAAAAAGGGGCGTAAAGAAACGCGATAAAAAAAGAAAGGCTCCCTAAACCAAAAACTTTTAACACATTGAGTGTCGCATCAAGCTCATTCATAGCCGCAGTATAAAGAGATTATTAAAAAGAAGCAATCCAATCAAGGAGTTTTTTGGCTTCTGCTTCGCGCGCGCCTACGGGCGCTCCGAAAAGAATGAGTGCCTCGAGTTTGCCGAGGGGGCGCTCAAAAAGCATCACCAAATTTTCTCCGGCAAAATCGGTGGTGCCGGTTTTACCGCCCACGTAATGAGGAAATGAACGAAAGGGATTTAAATTGATAAGCTCATGCGCGATTCCGCCTGCCGAGACAACACGCGGTACGGGATCCCGCGCAAGATCCCATAAGAGTGGCTGAACGCGCGTTGCTTCCAAAAGTATCGCCCAATCTTCCGCCGTGGAAAAATTTGATGGACCATGTTCGAAGTCAAGGCCCGTGGGATTTTGAAAAAACGTATGACGCATGCCGAGCGTATGCGCCTCGTCGTTCATGAGCCGTACCGCAAACGCGATGGCGTCGGCGAAATTCTCGGCGCCATTGGCTTTGCCTAATGCCTCCGCAAGCGCCATCGCCACGTCGTTCGACGAATAAGTCATCGCCATCGTTATCAAATCTTTAATCGCGAGCCGCTCTCCCGCTTGTAAACCCCCGGCGATACCTTCCGTGGCAATCGCCTCATCGCTTATCGTGACAAGATAATCCGGTCCAAATTCGCGAAGTGCCATGTACGAAGTCATGATTTTGGTAATACTTGCGAGCGGCAATTGCGCGGAAGAATATTTGGCAAAAAGAGGCGGTTCATCACACAAACAGCCAACCCACGCACTGTGGGCGTTGATTGACGGTGGATTTTCCGTAACTCCCCTAACCCCCCTTAGCCTAAGGGGGAGATTTTGTTGTTCTTTCCCCTTAAGATAAACCCCGTAGAACGGGGCGAAGGGGGACAAATCTGTCGGGAACAGCTTTGTCAGGGGGTTATTTCCAACCGTCACAAACAACGAAGAAAACGCCGCGAAAAGCAATCCGAAAATTTCAAGCCTCATGAGTCTCTTCGTGTTTAACATCGGCGAACTCGTGGAAAGGAAGTTCGCCCAGAGAGGCGATGCCGAGATACTTCATCGCAGCGGCCGTGGGCTCATAGAGGGCTACGCGCGCGTCGTTTGGGTTCTCACGGCGCGTGATGAGCCCGCGCACCAAAAGCGTGCGGAGGGTGAACGAAGAATTCACCCCGCGCAGAAAATCAATACCCGCGCGTGAAATATTCCCTTTCCAGAGCACGATAGCGAGTATCTCTAACGCGGCTTGCGAAAGATCGCCTTCCAATTCTTCGCGACGCAATTTTTCAACAAAGCGGCCTGCTTCCGCGGCACTCACTAATTCAAGTTCGGTTCCTCTTTGAAGCAGGCGAACGCCGCGAGAAGAAAGAGCATCACGCAAAGCGGGCAGCGACGTTTCTACCTCGTGGGCAGAAATTTCAAGAAGGTGTGCCGCGCGTTTTATAGAAATCGACTCCCCTGACGCAAAAAGGATCGCTTCGATTAATTGATGCGGTTCCATGCTAAATGGTATATTTTTTAATACATTCCCATACGATCCTCTTTTTTGCTTCAAGCAATTCTTTTGTGTCGGCTTCAATATTAAGGCGGATCAGTGGCTCGGTGTTTGAGGGCCGCACATTAAACCACCAGTCGCGATAGAGGACTTTGATGCCATCGGGATAAGAAATTGAACCGTCGGCAAAACAGGAGGCAATGTAATCAATCGCCATATCCTTGTTTGTTCCTTCTTTAAGTTTAAAATTAATCTCTGATGGCTTGGCATAACGAAATAAAGGAGCGGTAAGCTCATGTAATGATTTCCTTTCTTTATTAAGAATACGCAATAAATTAAAAAGTGCAAAAATCGCAGAATCAACAAAAAAGAAATCTTGAAAATAATAATGACCGGAAAGTTCTCCTCCGAATACCGCATTTTCCTTCCGCATACAATTTTTAAAAAAAGTATGACCTATGCGGCACGCAACGGCTCTGCCGCCGTACCACTCCACTTCTTCCCGCACGACACGACTGGTGCGCGCTTCATCAAAAATTATTGTGGATCCTTGGCGCTGTTTAACGGCCTCACGAGCAAAGAGAGCGGTAAGAAGATCAGGAGGAAGAATTTCACTTTTCTCATTTATCACACCTAAACGATCGCCATCGCCGTCAAACGCAGCACCCAGGTCGCATTGATTTTTTGTTACTGCTTCCTGAAGATCGCGAAGAGTTTCTTGTTTGATTGGATTCGCTTCATGATGCGGAAAAGACATATCAATGCCTTCATGAACAATAATTGGCTCAAGCGACGGGAATTGTCCAAAAAGCGGACTCAAGAGAATGCCGGTCATGCCATCGCCGGAATCAAGGGCGATACGCAATGGCCTTTCTCCGAACGCGTGCGGCTCTCGCAGTGCGGAAAAATAGTCAACAAAAAAAGAAATGTAGGCAGGCAGAAAATTTTCTTCGCGTACCGATCCCTTTTGCCCCCCTTCTTCAAAAATACCGCGGGTAGCCATCTGTGCTACCTCTTCCATGCCAGATCCTTCGCCAATCGCACCACGAGGCCCGATAAGCTTAACACCATTAAAGTTCGCGGGGTTGTGCGATGCCGTAATCATGGCACCCCCATCAGCGCCAATCCAATGAACCACAAACGCATGCATCGGGGTAGTCGTAAGCCCCGCGTCAATCACGGAAGCGCCTTCCTCCAAAAGCCCGCGCAAGAAGGCTTCTTTAAGCGACGGGGAGGACGGCCGCGCATCAGAACTTACTAAAATATGAAATTGTTTTTGATTACTCTCCCCCACTTCGCTAAAGCTCCCGCCTTCGCCAACCTGCGCTTCGCCGACAGCTTCGGCAAGGCGAGGGCTTCGGCGGACAAGTCGCGGGGCAAGTCCGCGCATGACACGCACCTGGCGCGCGAACGCGCGCGCGATTAAATACGCCGCGCGCTCATCAATCTCGTCGGGATAGATCCCGCGTATATCGTACGCCCGAAAAATTGCCGGATTAATCCCCACCGCTCGCATATGCATATGTCATAGTATAGCCGCAGATTCTTTATTTTGTCACTTTTCGCCACTTTACCCCTTGCGTTTGCGTCATTCATTTTTTCATAGTATAATGTTTTTATGAGATATTATAGCTATCGTATCATTATTGAGCCCGATGAAAATAATACATTTCACGCCTATGTGCCTGCGCTTTCCGGTTGTCATACATGGGGAAAAAATCTTAAAGAAACGCGTCAAAATATTCGTGATGCAATCGATGTCTATTTGCGAAGTCTTC
>CAYHZX010000017.1:0-7649 GCA_964361355.1 uncultured Candidatus Saccharibacteria bacterium
CCATGCTTATTCCCACCGTAATCGAAAAATCCTCGTTTGGCGAACGCGCCTACGATATTTATTCGCGCCTCTTAAAAGAACGCATTGTATTTTTGGGCGGCCCTATCAACGATCAAATCGCGAATCTCGTGATCGCGCAATTTCTTTTTTTGCAATCCGAAGATCCTAAAAAAGACATTTCGCTTTATATCAACTCTCCCGGCGGGACGGTCTCTTCCACGCTTGCCATCTACGACACGATTCAGCACATCAAGCCGGAGGTAAGCACCATTTGCGTGGGATTTGCCGCTTCGGGTGCGGCTATCCTTCTTGCCTCAGGCAAGAAAGGGAAACGATTCACGCTCCCTAATGCCGAGGTTATGATTCATCAAGTGCTTGGCGCGGCCGAGGGGCAGGCAAGCGAGATTGAAATTTCCGCGCGCCACATCCTTTCCATTAAAGAACGGCTTAATAAAATTCTTGCCAAACATACCGGTCAGCCGATAGATCAGATTAACAAAGATTCTGATCGCGATTTTTTCATGGATGCGGAAACCGCCAAAAAATACGGCATCGTTGATGACATCATAAAAACAAAGTAAACTGTTTATATGGACGTGCGCACGCGCATAGCGCCTGCTCCTACGGGTTTTTTGCATGTAGGAACAGCACGCACCGCAATTTTTAATTGGCTTTTTGCGCGCCAGCAAAAAGGCGTCTTTATCGTACGTATTGAAGATACCGATAAAGAACGATCAAAAAAAGAATTTGAAGGAGATATTCTCGGAGGATTCCAGTGGCTTGGACTTGAATGGGATGAGCTTTATCGACAAAGCGAACGCGTTGGAATTTACCAAAAATTTCTCGAAAGTCTTCTGAGGGAAGGCAACGCATTTTGGTGCCCGCATACAAAGGAAGAACTTGGAGTTGAAGCCGAGCACCAGCGCGCTGCCAAAGAACCGCCTCGGCATCGCTGTAGCGCGCGCAATGATAAACGAAGGGAAGGGGAGTTGATTCGTCTGAACATTCCGCTTGGTGAAAAAATTTGTTTTCACGATATCGTTCGTGGGGAAATTTGTTTTGAAACCAACCTTTTAAGCGATGTTTCACTGGCAAAAGATTTACAAACACCACTCTATAATTTTGCCGCCGTCGTCGATGACCACGAAATGCGCATCTCGCATATCATTCGCGGGGAGGATCATATCTCCAACACGCCGAAACAAATCCTCATCGGTCGCGCTCTTGGGGTAGGGGAGCCCGCGTGGGTGCATATGGCGCTCACACTTGGCAAAGATCGTTCAAAACTCTCGAAACGCCATGGCGCGACTGCCTTGCGCGATTATCGAGAGCAGGGCTATTTGCCGGAAGCCATGCTTAATTATCTCGTTTTGTTGGGTTGGAATCCGGGAGACGAGAGGGAAGTGATGGAGAGAGAAGAGCTTATTGAAGCGTTCTCGCTTGAACGCCTGCAGAAGAGTGCGGCAATTTTTGATAGCGAAAAATTGGATTGGATGAATGGGAAGTATATTAAAAAACTTTTTAACGAAAATCCAGATACATTACTTGAACAAAGCAGAAAGTTTTTTCCGGATAGCGATAAATTATTAATGACTAATGGCCAATTATTTAAAATTTTAGACATCGAAAAAGAGAGAATTAAAAAATTGAGCGATTTAAAAGAGAATACCGCGTTCTTTTTTAAGCGGCCGGAATATGATGCCGATCTTTTACGCTGGAAGGGGAGCCAGGACATCGCGGATGTAACAAAGCATCTTGAGGCGGCAAAAAAAAATATCGCTGAAGATGGCCCTGCCCGACCGGCTCGCCTCGCTGAATTTTCGGCGAAGCGGGCAGGCGGGGATGTAATGGCTTACGCCGATATCCACGGGAGGGGAGAGGTATTGTGGCCATTGCGCGTCGCACTCTCTGGGCGAGCGGCTTCCCCGGGGCCGTTTGAGATTATGGAGGTGCTGGGAAAGGAGGAGACGATAAAGCGTATTGATTTTGCATTACAGAAGTTAGTTGACAAAAAAAATGGAAAATTTTTTCACTAACGTGCTTCGAAACATTAAAAAAATGTTTAATTTTTTTAGTTTCTCCGCAAAATTGTTCAAAAGTTTTCCATTTTTTTTGTTTGCATTTTTAATTATAATGTCATTAGTAGTTGATGCTTCCACCGCCGACGATCTCAAAGCAAAAATGGAGGTACATCAAGAAGAAATCAAGAAACTAGAGCTCGAGATCGCGCACTATCAATCATCGCTTGCCGCCACACAGGGAGAAAAGGATACGCTTGAGCGCGCGGTGGCACGCCACAAAACACAGATTAAAAAATTAGAAGCCGATATCGCGCTTACCGGGAAGCGTCTTCAAAAAACCGAACTTCTCATTGCTTCTCTCTCTTACGATATCCAAGAAAAAGAAAATGCGATCACGCGCGATCGGGAAGGCCTTGCTGAAACCTTGCGCGTAGTACGCGCGCGCGACGAAACTTCTTTTATAGCGCTGCTTTTAGGAAACAATGTTTTCTCGGAGTTTTTTGGAGAATTGGAAGCATTGGAGCGGCTTGAAGAACGCATCAAGGATCGGCTTGGCAATCTCTCCATTTTAAAAGAAGAACTGACCGTATCACGAGGAGAAGCGGAAGGAAAAGAGAACGAATTAAAAGATTTTAAAGAAGAACTGGATGATCGGCGCGTGATTGCGCAAGATAATAAACAGAAAAGCGATAATTTATTGAAAGAAACAAAAAATAAGGAATCAACCTATCAACGCCTGCTTATCGAAAGAGAAGCGAAGCGCGCTAAAATTCTTGATGAATTAACCGCCATTGAAGACGAACTGCGCCTCCTTATTGATCCTTCATTGCTCCCCACAAAAGCAAAGGGCATTCTTGCCTGGCCGGTAAAAGATCCTTTTGTAACGCAACATTTTGGGTTTACAGATTTTGCGACATCATATGGATCCGATGTCTATAGAGGAAAGGGCCACAACGGCATAGATTTTCGCGCACCCATAGGTACTCCGGTTTATGCCGCCGAAGACGGCATAGTAAAAGCGACAGGCAATACAGACAGCGTATGTCCGGGCGGCTCATACGGCAAATGGATTATTGTTGACCATCCCAATAATCTTTCAACGCTCTTAGCGCATCTTTCACTCGTAAAAGTTGCCTCCGGTCAATCGGTGGCGCGAGGCGATTTAATTGGCTACAGCGGGCGCACGGGCTATGTGACTGGCCCGCATCTCCATTTTACGGTATATGCCTCGCAAACATTCCGTCTTGCGCAAACCATTCATTGCGGCAACGTGCCTGCCGGCGGATATATTGATCCCTTTGATTATCTGGGCAATTAACGTATGATGTTATTATGAAACAAGGATTTATTCAGCTTATCGTTATTCTGATTTTGATGCTGGTGATTGCCAGTCTTTTGGGGGCAGATCTCTCTTCGCTTTACAAAAATAAAACCCTGCGCGCTAATTCTCTCGTGGTATGGCGATGGATAGAGAAGGTACTGGATCAATATATATTGCCGTATGGAGGCGCCCTTGGGTCTTTTCTGATGGAACAAATAGGGAATTGGTCAAAAAAGGATTTACCTGTCTCTAGTGGGTCGTAAAATGTATATTGTGCGACGTTATATATGAGAACATCCTATTCGGCGTTGGAGACCTATCTACAGTGCCCGCAGAAATATAAATTTCAAGAGATTGATCGCATCAAAGCGCCTCGATCCAAAGAGGCGGTGTTTGGCACGCTCGTACATGACGCTCTTAAATATATGTTCTCGCGCGATCCGCTCTTCCCTACCGTGGAAGATGTTTTAGCGCATTTCCGCGAAGGTATGGAACAATCAAAAATAACGTTTGCCGATGAAGAACGAAACCTTTATCTTACCAGCGGGCAAGATCTTCTTAAACGCTTCTACGCAAAAAATCCGCCGTGGAATTTCACGGTGGTGGATTTGGAATCATTTTTTGAAGTGCCGCTTGCCGATGAACAAACCGGCATGACCCATGTGCTTGCCGGAAAAATTGATCGCATTGATAAAACCGAGGATGGCGCTTACGAAATTATTGACTATAAAACGAGCCGCAAGCTTCCCTCGCAGGCTGATGTGGACAATAACCTTCAACTTTCGCTTTATCATTTGGGTATTTTGCGCCGCTGGCCGCATCTTGATCCGCAAAACATTCGTCTCTCGCTTTATTTTTTGAAAGCACAGGAAAAACTTGCCACAAGCCGCACAAAAGAGGATCTTGCCGCCACACGCGCCAAAACCATTGCCACAATCCGCGAAATTGAAACAAAAAAACAAGAAGGGGATAAAGCGTTTCCTCCCCACCCGTCCGCGTTATGCGGTTGGTGCGCGTATAAAAAAATATGTCCGGCATGGCGGCATCTCTACGCGGCTTCCAGCTTCCAGCTTCCAGCTTTCAGCGACATTGATATTAAAAATGTCATAAAAGAATATTTTGCGATAAAAGACACGGATATAAAAAACAAAAAACGGTTTGTGGAATTAACGGATCAAATCCGCGCGTATTTGGATAAAGAAGGTTTAGAGCGTGTATTCGGCGAGGAAGGATTCATTACGCGCAAAATGAGCGAGCGGGCATCGTGGGATACTGAAAAATTACGGCCAGTTCTTGTGGAACTCGGCTTGTGGGAGCAAGTCGCAACCCCTGATCAGAAAAAAATAAGCGCGCTCTTCCCCGCCCTTCCGCAAGAGGCCCAAACAAAACTCGCCGCCGCAAAAATAATAAAAACCTTTTCCGTCCTCACCGCTTCCAAAAAGAAACTGGAATAGATAACGAAAATAGCGACTATTGTTTCCCCTATATAAAATATAAACAATTGTAGCCCCACGCCGTCCCACTTCGCTACGCTTCGCGGGATTATGCGGGGCACACTTCGCATTCTTTCTAAAAACGTATTCTTTTTCAAATAATGTGGCTTGCCACGCGAAGCTCCCGAGCAAGGCGAGGGAGCGAAGTGTGGACCATGGGAGAATCGAACTCCCATCTCCCGCGTGCAAGGCGGGCGCTTTCCCATTAAGCTAATAGCCCGTTTATGTTTTCCCTCTTTCTAGCGCGTTTGTGAGAAGATGGTCAAGAAGATTAGGAAATGAGAGCCCCGCGGCCGCGACGGCTTTGGGAAAAAGTGATTCTTTCGTAAGACCGGGGAGCGTGTTTACTTCAAGCACAAAAAGATTGGTGCCCACAAGAATCATATCGGTGCGTGAATAGTCGCGGCACCCGAGCGCTTCATGCGCCGCGACGGCGGTTTCCCGAATTTTTTTAAGCATCGCGCCAAAAAATTCTGCCGGACATATCTCATTGGTAGAGCCGTCATATTTAACTTGATAATTAAAAAAAGGCGCGGATTTAGGCGGACAAATTTCTATCGGCGGAAGCGCGAAATATCGTTCGCCTCCAAATTGTTCCAACACGCCGCATGTAATCTCCCGCCCTTTTTTATATTCCTCCACGAGCGCTTGGGAACCAACAGCCGAATCATCGCGAGCGCAGGCGCGTTCAAGAGCTTTGGGGAGATCGTCAAAATGTTTTACTAAAGACACGCCGACCGACGAACCCGCCGCGACCGGCTTTACAACCCATGGAGGGGCTAAGAGTCGTAAGACCCTTCGCGCGACATCTTCGTATGTTTCACCCGATAGAGCGCTTTCGGGATTATACCGGGTTTCATTCCCGTAGCGACGCGCGGTAACTCCGCGTGGCACCAGAAAACCATTTTTACGCAATATCTTTTTTGCCAATACTTTATTGAACGCCACTGCCGAGGCAAAAATACGCGATCCGTTATAAGGAACAGCGTAATGTTCAAGAATTTGCTGGACTTTGCCGTCTTCACCGAAGGCGCCATGAAGCGCGTTGCAGATCACATCCACCCGTGCTATCGCCTCGCCCGGATTACACCAGACGCGGTCATTGCCATATAACCAATGGCCGGCTTTCGTGATCGTGATGGGAACGGCGCGCCAACGATCGCTCGCTTCAAGCGTTTTTAAAATATTGCTTCCCGTCATTAAAGAAATATCATGTTCGGAGGAAGGCCCTCCCATAAGGACTCCGACGAAAGGTTTACTCATCATAACTTCACTTCTTTAAGATACAGGGGAAAATAAAATTTGGAAACCCCGCGATAATCGTACAAAAATAATAAGGGGAAGGATGATTTCTATCATTCCCTTCCCCATCGAAAAAAACAGTTACTCATTTATTCTCGACTGATTTTGCCAAATCCTTGCTTTCGGTTTTTTCATTTGGTCCTCCTTCCTTTTTTTGCGATGTGAAAATTTCCATAGAAAGCTGAACGGGCAATTCCTCTTTTTCAACCATCGGGCAATCTCGTTCTATGCAGAAATCTATCCTTTCGGCTCCATATAACCTCTGATTGCACTTAGAACATCTTACCATAACACCTCCTCTATTCCGTTTCTATTATAAACGAATCGAGATTTCAGGCAACCGTCTTTATCTTTACTATAGAAAATAAAGGCTTATAGAGCAACGCAAAAAAAAGAGCAGACGCGATACCGTCTGCCCAACTTACAACTCACTAGTTTCCATTCTTCTTTTTAACAATAACCTGCACTGTGGCGGGCACATGCCCGGTAAGAGGCCTGCGGTGGATCTGCACGCCACGAAAGGCGCCTTTGGCGGGACCAGACCCTCCGCTTTGCATACCACCGCCACCCTCAACTGGCCGAGATTCTGCGTAGATACGATCTGGAGCCTGCAACACGCCCCGTGGCTCCTGCGCACGAACAAGATCAGCCCGCAAGTGCAGAACTTCGGTGCGCACTCCCACCAACTCCTGCCGTACCCGCAAGACATCACTTTCTTTCTCCGCAATTTGGCGAGTAAAATCCCTATTGTCCGCTTCCAGATTTTTAATATTTTCCTCCAATTTTTCTATCTCTTGTCGCGTACGTTGCAAAAGAGAAGAGAAAAGGTACTCCAGGGGGAGTTGCATGATAACCTCCGCAACCTCCTCTCCAGAAAGCTCTAAGACAGGTTTTGGTTCCAGCTCTTCTGCCTGTGCTGCTGCATGGACGGGGTCACGCTTCTTCTCTCTCCTTTTTTTGCGCTCTTTATTCATTTGCTTGCGATATATCTCAAGGATTTGAACTAAAGAACGCGCTTCAAACCCATCTGCGGCTTTCCAAACCCCACGAGAACCAGTATCTTGGAATATGCCGGCACGTCTCAAAACATACATCACTGACACAGCAGTCCCGGACTTTACTCCTTCGGGGAATATCAAATCGCTCAACCGGCATTCTCTATTCTCTTTGAGCTGATATTTAAGACATTCTACAATCTGCTCAAGGATAGTTGGTTTAGCAACTCCTTGCTTCCCCAGCTTTTCCATGATATCTCGAGCTCCAACTTCTTGGTCGCCTATTCCATCTGTCATGACTGCCTCCTCGTAGTAGACTGAGTAGACTGAACATTGTTAAAGGTGTAAAACTTCTATCCAACATTACCGGAAATAGCCAAAAAAGTCAATCCTCATCAACGCCAGTTCACCACATAAGCGCAACACTTGATAAAATCCGTGTGTATGGCACACTATCAATAAAATGTAGTCAAATTATAAAGGAGGGCGTCATGCGGTATCGTAGAGGTTCTTTTTT
>CAYHZX010000018.1:0-2504 GCA_964361355.1 uncultured Candidatus Saccharibacteria bacterium
CTCTCCGGGGGTCTTGTTCCAGTTGGGCTGGCTCTTGGCGCGTCGCCGTGAAATCGTCCCCACAATCGTCGCGAATGCCTGCGCGTGCTCGAGCGCTGCCGACAGCTTCCGTGGGCTGTCTTGGCCTTCCACCCCGTTCTCCGGGACGTCCTCGATGCGCCTATCATGCACGAGTCGGACGACGAAACGGTGCGGGTTGAGGCCGGCCAGGATCTCATAGCTGTCGCCCTCGCGATCCATGAGGTGAATGGC
Source organism: uncultured Candidatus Saccharibacteria bacterium (assembly GCA_964361355.1). Taxonomy (GTDB): domain Bacteria; phylum Patescibacteriota; class Minisyncoccia; order Ryanbacterales; family CAYHZD01; genus CAYHZD01. Next base: position 253 of record CAYHZX010000018.1, read on the forward strand.
TCGCGCGCGCGCGCGAAAAAATGCCCGCAACCCCCGCGCTGTAGCTGCCGCCGCTGATAAAAATCCGCGCGACTCCCCCGCAAGCAAAGGCAAAATCACGGGAGGAACGATTTTTACAAATAAAAAATGCGTTTGCTCTGCGCGAAGGAGTATTTCCCCTTATTGCCGGCAAGCGCATTCTCTTGATAGACGACGTCGCCACCTCGGGTGCCACACTTAACGAAGCCGCCCGCGTATTAAAAAACGGAGGTGCTGTGTCGGTCTGGGGATGGGTGTTTGCGCATGGCTGAAAGCCGCCTGCGCTACTTTCAGCGGCATTTTAGCAATGCGTCTCCTCGCATTGCGTTAAAAAATGCCGCGGGTCGCCCAGAAGGTGACCGATTTCCGCATTATTGATACGCCTCCCGCGTATAACGATTAGAAGGATCCCACATCATCCATGAATCAAGGCCGGCATCTTCCACGGCTTTAATTTCTTTTTGGATCATCGCGGCATCGTAGGGAACGCCCAAATTAAAATCTTGTAGCCATGGCCGAAGTTTTTTGGGGTTTTCCCCCACTTGTTCCAGCCGAAATACCGCGCGCTTCATGGCGGTATTGACAATCTCATACGGATGCTCGGCGGGATTCGCAAAATCCTGAAAGCCGAGCGGATAGTGCGATGGATAGACCATGGGTGCCACATAATCGAAGGAGAACGCTACGTTTTCAAGAATCTGGCCGATGTTTAAATCATCTTCTTGCCACGTGGTAAGGCCAAAGACATCGGCGGAAATCGGCACGCCCACTTCAAGAAGATTCTGTCGCAGATAGACAAAAAATTCGCTCAGTGCGGCAGATCGTGATTGCGTTCCCTGATCCCAAAAGGGGAAACGCGCAAGCGCGACCGGCCCATCGGAGGGAAATCGGATGTAATCAAAATTAAGCTCATCAAAGCCAATGCGTTCGGATTTTTTCGCGATATCTCCAATATAATCCCAAAACGCTTTAGCTTTCGGATCAATATAGTAAAGCCCTTTTTTATCGCGCCAAAGCGATCCATCAGCGTGCTTGATGGCATCCTCTGGATGCGCTTTGGCGTAAAGGGGATCCTGAAACACGGTGATACGCGCAATCGCGTAGATCCCGCGCCGATGCAGGTCCTCTATAAAAGCAGGCAGATCCTCCACGCGCTTCTCCCACGCTACCTCCCCGCTGTAATCTTTCACATCAATAACAAGCGCGTTAAGATTGATGTTTTGATCCACAAATGCTACCAGCGGCTCGCGCAATTTCGGGGTTCCCGCAATCCATGAGCTCATATAAAGAGCGCGAATCCCGTCATGTGGCGGAGCCAGATGGCGGGGCACCTCACGCGCTTCAATGGTAGATTCGGGCGTATAAAAAAAATTGACGGCAACACTGCTTTTGCTAAGCGAATACATGCCAAGTGTTGCGACAAAAAAAAGAGAAGAAAACGCGATAAAAAATTTATTCATGTTCTTTCTCTATACGCGACATGAGCGCGGGGATATCTTTCGGATGATTTATGACACTCGCCCCCACCAAACGTTTGCCGTCAAAAAACAATTGCTGATAGGATCGTTCTTCGGGAACGTATTGTTCTTCCACGCGCGCCCCGTTAGAGCTATCTTTAACGGGGCCCGTGGCATTTCTTTCGCATTCTCCGATGAACGCAAGATGCATGCCCATGTGCGTGATGGAATAACTCGACACCTTGCGGAACGCGCGATAATCATTTTGCTCCCCGCGCAAAAACCGCGCCATATTTTCTCCGGCAATGCTTCCTTGCAAATACGCATTGGTCCAATTCCCGACCAGCCGATTTTTTTGAAAAATGACATCGTAGTATTCAGCAACATCGCCTGCCGCGAATACACCCGGGTTATTTGTCGCTAAAAATTCGTTCGTCACGATACCTGCCTGCGTAGGCGCACCGCCCCCTCTATCAAGCCCGATGCCCGTAAAAACACTTATATTGCGCTCAATGCCAATGCCCACGCCAGCCAATATGCCGTGATACCCTTGCCCCTCCGTGGTCAAAGCAACCACGCCATCTTCGGAAGAACGCAACGCTTCTATCGTGGTGCGGCGCGCGATTTCCGCACCTCTCCGCTGCCATTGTTCTTCAAGCAAACGCCCGCCTTCCGGCCCCACAAAGCGCGCAAACGCGTAATCTTCCGGCATGAAAATAAGAGGCCGCACGTCATAGGCGATATATGATTCTATAAATTCAAGACCGATGAACCCAC
>CAYHZX010000018.1:2604-5605 GCA_964361355.1 uncultured Candidatus Saccharibacteria bacterium
ATCGTCTGCAGCCGATACGCGAGCGGGTGATCACCGCCTTCCACGCGCCAGCGCGCGGGAGTCCCGCCGACGCTTATAAGCAGCGTTTTATAAGAAAAAACTTTTTCTGTATTCGTATGGACTTCACGACGCTCAAGATTGATACCTACTGCCTCATGGCCTAAAAATAATATAATGCCTTTTTCTTTATAATCAGCAATGCTGCGCAAAAAAACCTGCTCTCGATTTAAGGCACCCCGCACATAAGAAGGCAACATAACGCGCGAATAGAGCGGGAGGAATTCCCCCGAGACAAGAGCGATGGAACCTTCATGATCTCGCGCGCGTATGGTTTCGGCGGCGGTTACCCCCGCAATGCCTCCCCCGATAATCACATAATCATACATGATTGGTACTTTTCTCCGAAGCGAGCCAGAATGCGATCAACGCTACGACAATGCCGCTTATCACCAAAAGAATTCGCTGGGTGGTGCCCGGCGAGAGAATGAGAGATACGAGCACAATCCATACCCCAAAAAGACCGGAAATAAAATTTCTCATGCTAAAATAATATCATGGAACGCAATACTAATACAACCGCGCCCACGATCAGTCCGATTGAAACGCTTACCGCAAGCCAGAAATAGTTTGATGAAAAGAGAGAAGCTTGAAGAACTTCTTTCTTTTGAGGTAATTCAATTTTTGATGATTCTTCTGGCTGAATCATGAAGCTTGGATTATAAATTATGGGTGGTATAGTACTCTTTTCTTTTTTCCCCTGATTCATGATTCCTGATTCATGATTCATATTTTCTCTTCCCGGTGTCTGCTCCCCTATTGCTCCTTTTCCTTCCTCATCACGAATAACGCTCTTCTCTGGCGGAAGCATTCCTCCAAAAGAAAGCATGTCAGCAAACGTGCCGTTGGCATACCGCAATTCCGCTTTCGGGTTGACCGGTCCGAAAAGAAGGTTAGTGATCTCTTGAGAAAAAACAACGAACGCGCCAGGCCCAATCGTGGTACGCGCCGGGATGATATAGGTAAGCGCATCGGAATGAATCTGCCACGAACTCACATCAACCGCGGTAGCGCCCTCATTCGTCAATTCAACCCACGCACCCGCTATTTCGCTCATTGCGACATTACTTTTCCCCACTATCGCTTCGAGCACATCGCTCCCGCTCGTCTCGCCCGAACTTACATACAATACAGCGCGATATATCCCCGGGTAACGATAAATGTGATTCACATTTTTTCCTTCAAAAAAAGCGCCGTCGCCGAAATTCCAAAGGTAACGCGCCATGCCACTCGTCTCGCCCAGTGGCTTGCCATCACCATTAAACGCAACGCCGGAAAAACGCACTTCCGCGCCCGCCACGGTTTTTATATCTTTCCCCGCATCAACGGTAAAAAACCGTTTCGGTTCATAAAGCGGCGTTGACGGCGGCGTTATTGGAAGTTCAACTTCCAAGTTGGAAATTGAACTTCCAATTTCGTTTGCGGCGCGCGGTGTTGCAACTGCCGTAATCCAATCGCCGCTCGAAGTTCGTTGCATTGTGTCTTTCGTTGTATTGTTCCCAAATCCTTGCCAACCACTCGATCCGTCCATCCGATCCATCTCGTCATCAGATGCATTTTTTAAAATTAACATTTCTCCGGAATTTGAAAGCCCGCTGCCGCCAAAAGAACCAGCGTCATCAGCAATGATCACGGGAACCGAATCCGGGCAAGAAAGAGTAACTCGTTCAATTAAATAATAGCCGCCGGAGGCGATAGTTTTTGTCAAAGCCATTATTAAAACATTCCCATTCAAACCAACTTCATAAAGTCCCCAGCCCGATAAATCAACGTTGGCAGAACCATCATTGTACAACTCAACCCATTCACAATAAGAACTTTCCGTCGTCCCCATCCACGCGATTTCGTTGATGACAATAGCGGCTGAAACAACCCATGGAATTAAAAACATTGCAAAACCAATAAAAAATTTCATGCCTCCACGCTAACAATGGAAAAGGAATCGGTCAACATGTTATACTAATTTTATGAAGGGGTTTTCCTTGGTTGAGTTTATTGGCATATTCGCGGTGACACTAATAACTACCGCCATCGTGGTAGGCGGATTTTTGGGGTTTAAACGCGGCAGTGAGTTAACGCTTGCCAAAGAACACACGCTCTCGCAATTGCGAGAGGCAAAAACGCGCACGCTTGCCGCCCGCGATAATGCCGCGTGGGGTACGCGTTTTGAAGTTGATCGCATTATTCTCTTTAAAGAATCGTATAGCGCGGGAGCTCTCGAAAACGAAACGATTATATTGCCCGCAAGCGCGGAAATAAGCGCCATCGCGCTTGCGGGCGGCGGCAATGACGCTATCTTTAAACGCCTTACCGGCGAAACAGATCAGTACGGTACTATTACGATACGCTTGAAGGCAGAACCAACCAAAATACAAACCATCGTTATTCAACAGAGTGGCCTCTTTCAATAAATCAAATCTTCAATGAATAAATTTCCAAACGGTTTCGGGTTATTAGAAATCATTGTCGCGGTAGCCATTATCTCCAGCTCTCTTTTCGCACTCGCGGAAGTAAGCACGCTTGCCGTGCGCATCACGCAAGCAACGCTCGTGGGACAACAAGCAATCTTTCTTGCCGAGGAAGGCCTTGAAAACGCTCGCTTTGCGCGCGATAGCAGTTGGGCGACACTCCTTGCGTCATCGGGTGTTGAAATTATTGATACCTTTACGCGCGCCACCGCGCTCGAAAATGTATATCGCCGCGATGCTGACGATGATATCATTCCGGCGAATTCCTCCGACCCAAAAACGCTTGATCCCAATACCAAAAAAGTCACGGTGACCATCTCTTGGGAAGGCCGGAAAGGAACCGCAAGCACTTCTCTTGCCGCCTATCTTACCAATCTTTTTGAGTTATGAATCCTATAAAAAAGAAAAGAGCTCGGGCTCGCAAACCCGCAAAAACACAAAAACCTTTCTTTCTTGAAAAAGGCTATTCCGCGCTC
>CAYHZX010000018.1:5615-7527 GCA_964361355.1 uncultured Candidatus Saccharibacteria bacterium
TCTTACCAATCTTTTTGAGTTATGAATCTTATAAGAAAGAAAGAGTTTTGTGTTTTTGCTTTCTTCGCCGCGCCCCGCATGCGCGGCTCCGGGTTTCGCGCTTCGCTCTCTCGCTTCGCTCGAATCGTGCCCGCTCCGCGCTCAAAACCCGCAAAAATACAAAACCCTTTCTTTCTTGAAAAAGGCTATTCCGCACTCGAAACCGTCCTCTATATCGGCATCTTTACCATCATCACTCTTCTCACCGTCAACACCGTCCTTGCGCTCACGCGTGCCGTAGGTGAAATCCGCACACTCCGCCACACCATCCACGATTCTCATAGCGCTCTTGAACGCGTGATCCGTGAAATTCGAGCCTCCGAGAGCATTACGACCGCCGCGAGCATATTCGACACACACCCCGGTAAACTGGTCCTCGCCGGCACGTCAAGCGCGATCACGTTTTCTCTTCTCGGCGGTGAACAACTCTTTCTTCAAAAAAATACGGAGGGAGCCATTCCGCTTACCGGTAGTTCCACACGCGTCACCAATCTTATTTTCACCCATCTTACCGCGAGCAGCTCTGAAGCCGTGCGCATACGCATGACTATGGATAATAAAAAGTTTTATGGAACAGCCATACTACGGACAAATTACAAATAACAAATTACACATAACAAACGGCGGGCAAGCCCTTCGATATAACGCAGGGCAAGCAGCGTTGACGACGGTGGTGCTTTTGCTTTTTGTATCACTCGTGATCGGCTCCGGTGTTTCCGCGATAGCGCTGAAAGAATCGCGCGTAAGTAAACTCAATACGCGTGCGAAAGAAAGCTATTTTCTTGCCGAATCCGGCGCGGAAGATCTCCTCTATCGTGTAAGAAAAAAAATGGATTATTCCGCAACGGAGACGCTCACTCTTAATAACGCGACCGCCGTAACCACCGTAACGGATATCAGCGCCAACGAAAAAAAAATTGTCGCCCAAGGAGAGAGTGCCTCCGCGATTCGTACTATAGACCTTCATATCAAGGCGGGCACGGGAACCTCATTTTTCTATGGCGCCCAGATAGGTGATGGAGGCCTTCAAATGGAAAATACAAGCCGGGTAAATGGCAGCGTATATTCCAATGGCAATATAGTAGGTAATAATAGCCCCACGATCACCGGCGACGCGTTTCTTGCGGGCACCTCTACCGTAAGTGGAGTAACGGTGAACGGCACTACCCAAACCGGTCTCGCCCCACTCCCCATGCCGATTGATGACGCGCAACTCGATGCGTGGGAAGCGCAGACAGAAGCAGGTGGTGTCATTACGGGTCCCTGTCCCTACAAACCCGCGGATGGCGCCTCTCTCGGGCCTATTAAAATAAATTGCGATTTGGAAATAGATGGCACAAAGATAGTAACACTCACCGGCATACTGTGGATAAAAGGAAACATTGAAATGAAAAACAGCGCGCAACTTCGTCTTAATACTTCATTCGGGCAGGGATCCAGTGTCGTGATTGCCGACAACCCCACCAATCGCGTCACGTCAAGCGCCATACGTATTGAAAACAGCGCGCAGATTCTGGGATCAGGTACTCAAGGAAGCTATATTATGGCGGTCTCGCGCAATAATGCCGCCGAAATAGGCCAAGACGAAGAAGCTATTGACGTGAAAAATTCCTCTTCTGCGTCAATCTATTACGCTCCTCATGGTCTCATTGCCATCCAAAATAATGCAAAACTTAAAGAGGCAGTGGCTTATAAATTTTATTTAAAAAATTCCGCAGAGCTCACCTACGAAACCGGCCTTGCGAATACGTTCTTTTCTTCCGGCCCCACGGGGGGATGGGAAATTATTGACTGGAGAGAGGTAAAATAAACTTTTGAAGTGCAGTATTCTTGAATTAGTCCGAACGCATTTTTCCGAAAAAATCCCCCCGCG
>CAYHZX010000019.1:0-2914 GCA_964361355.1 uncultured Candidatus Saccharibacteria bacterium
GGTGGCGGAACTGGCAGACGCACAGGACTCAAAATCCTGCGAGGGCAACCTCATGAGAGTTCGACTCTCTCCCGCGGCACCACGTTGGAAAAGTCAAAGAGTTTTGGAGGAAGAAAATTTTTTAATCATTTTATGGAAAACATTTATGGCAAACTTCGTCCCGAAGATGTCCCTACTCTCAAGTCGGTTATTGAGCTTTTCAGAAAACATGGTTTGAGGGCTGGGTTGCATGGTACTTCGTTATGGAACGCACAATATAAGGATGTGGATTTATTGGTTGTCGCGTCTTCAGAAAATTTAGGAGTAAAGAATTTTTTGGAAGCACTTGAGGATCTAAAGAAACAATATCCGGCAAAAATTCTTCAGCAGAAAGGCGGAGAAAACATAGGATTAGATTACGACATAGAGATTGATAAAATGATATTACATCTTTCATACGTTGTGCTTCTATAAAGAACTCAATTTTTATTGACACTCGCCTGATAATCTTGTATAAAGTATTCAGCACACAACCATGTCTGGAGGTAAAAAATGAGCTGTCCGACGATTGAGGAAACGACCCTCTCGTTGCTTGTTCGTAGTGTCATGGCAGAGCGCGGAGCGAACCTACACAGGATTGCAGAGGTCTGTGGAGTGACATACCAAACCGCAAAGAATGTCGCGGATGGAAAATCTCCTAATGCCCATTTCATGAGAAGATTTATCGAAGGGTTCGGGATTGACAAGGATCCCGGTCTTCTCCAACGGTACTTGCTTGCCTATCTTTTGTTGCAGTTCCCGGAGAATAACGGTGAGCTACTGCGCACTGCTAATCTTTTGCAAGAGTAGGACGGAGGAGTGTCGGAGCTCTGCGGAGCGGTGGATTTCATCCGCCGCTCTTTTTTAAAGAATTTGCCGCCACATCCTTCGCTAAAGCTACGGAGTGCAAAGCAAAGAAAAACTTGAAACCCGCCTGAACGAATTCATTCGGGCAGGTTGTCATCGGCGCGGCTCCGCCGCAGTGCTCAAAACCGCAAAAGAATCCGGAGAAAAACACGCGCCTCGCTCGCCTCGCTGGAGCTCCGGCGAAGCGGGCCGAAGCTTCAGCGAAGCGCGGGTCGGATCGCCTGTCCGCCTCTGGCGGAAACCACATTTTAATTTTTGGGATCGTAGCTGGCAAGCGTATCAAGAATAAGCCGGTGCGGAGCGCCGGGGAGGTGAAGGAGTTCATAGGCCTCGACTGCGTGCGGGAGATACTCTCCCCCCCTGCCTGCCGACAAGGCAGATTTTTTTGTTCCGTTTTTTGTCTCGTATCTTAAATGAGTGATGAGATCGGCAAGAAATTGTTTGCCGTGGTCCGGGCCACGCGCCAATTTTTCATTGAGCGCGTAGCGTTCCGCAGAAGGTTTTTTGAAAAAAGTTTGTGCCTCCCCACCATTCAACCCCGCCGCGGCGGGGTTGAATGGTGGATGGGAAAATCGCATGGTCCAAAGGCGAGAGAGAAGAGTAGGCAGTACGCCGGCGCGAGAGGAAGCAAGGAGAAAAAAAATCGTGTGAGATGACGGTTCTTCCAATGTTTTTAAAAACGCGTTTGCCGCCTGTACTGTCAACGCGTCGGCATTATATATCATTACCACGCGCGGCGTATTACCCGCCGAAAACATCGTCGTTGTTTTAAGATCGCGAATCATTTCAATGGTAACAACACTTTCATTTTTGCCGACGGCCATATGATTGGCAGGCGGCACATTGAGAAGATTCGCTATGTCAGCCACAAAGCGTTCTTTTTCGTTCATATATTCCGGCGGACCCGCAAGAAGATAGGCATGCGCGATTTTGCCATGTTTGATATGTTGCTTGATGATATCTTGAGGGGTCATATCAGAATCTTTTCGTCAGAAGCGTTCGTTTATAAATATCTAAATGCTCTAAGGCGACACCGGTTCCTTTTGCCACGCAAAAAAGAGGTTCATCGGCGATGTGAGCGGCCACACCGGTCGCATGTTCTACTAATTTATCAATGTTGCGAAGCAACGCTCCTCCCCCGGTAAGCGTAATGCCGGTTTTTATAATGTCAGCGGCAAGTTCGGGCGGGGTTTCGCGGAGTACTCCTTTTATCGTATTCATCATTGTTTCTAAAAGATCGCTTAAGGCATCTGCTACTTCGTTGGTTGAAATGCGCGCGACACGCGGAAGCCCGGTTAAAAAATCTTGCCCCCTCACTTCGCACTCCAGCTCTTCTTCGCACCGTGTGGCGGATCCCACGGCGATTTTTATTTCTTCGGCGGTGCGCTCGCCGATGGCGAGATTTAATTCTTTTTTCGCGTAGTCAATAATAGCCTCGTCCATTTTGTTGCCAGCTACGCGCAACGACATGGAAGAGACAATCCCGCCGAGCGAGATGACGGCGATATCGGCGGTCCCGCCTCCGATATCCACTACCATGTTGCCTTGCGGCTGCTGGATATGAATGCCAGCGCCAATCGCGGCAAGAATGGATTCCGGCACCGGATAGACGGCCTTGGCTCCGGCTTTAAGCGTGGCTTCAATGACCGCGCGTTTTTCGGTAGAGGAGGCGCCCGCAGGGACAGAAATCATCACATCGGGCTTGAAAAAAGAAGATCGTCCAAGCGCTTTTTTTAAAAAATATTTTATCATGGCCTCGGTGGTGCGGTAATCGGCGATAACGCCGTCTTTGAGCGGCCGATACGCCACGATAGTTTCGGGGGTGCGCCCGATCATGATCTTCGCCTCTTCTCCTACGGCGAGCACGGAGCGGTCATGAAGCGAAATCGCCACGACAGACGGTTCATGGATTACCACTCCTCTGCGCGGGATAAAGACAAGCGTGTTGGTGGTGCCAAGATCAATGCCAATTTTTTTTACAAAAAATGCCATAGTTTTAGTTAGTCATTGCGACCCCGCAGCTGCGGGG
>CAYHZX010000019.1:3014-7451 GCA_964361355.1 uncultured Candidatus Saccharibacteria bacterium
GCAATGACATTTTCATACTCGTTTAATATCTGCCCCTAACGCATGGAGGCGCTCCTCAATCTTTTCATGGCCACGATCGATTTGATACACATTGCCAATACGCGAAGTACCATTGGCGATCAACGCGGCGATAAGAAATGCGAGTCCGGCTCTCAAATCCGGGCTTTCCATGGCGCGCCCTCGCAAGGGAGTGGGTCCCGTCACTATTGCCCGATGAGGATCGCAGAGCGTAATCGCCGCCCCCATGCGATTGAGATCTTCAATATACGCAAGACGTCCGTCAAAAATCGTTTCAAATACAAGAGACTGGCCTTTCGCCTGGGTTAAGAGCACGGTAAAAGGAGCTTGATAATCCGTGACAAAGCCGGGATATTCTTTTGTTTTAATGTTGATTGGTTTTAGATTGCGCGCGCGGGTGATACGAATCCATGAGCGACCTTTCGTGACAGAAGCGCCCACATACGCAAGATGCGCAAGTAATACTTCGAGATGGCCAGGATTGCATCGCGTGATGGTGATCGGGTTACCCAGCAAGGTTGCTAAAATCGCGAGATTGCCGGCCTCAAGCCGATCAGGGATGATAGCACTCCGCGCACGGCCAAGAAGATTCCCATTTCTCCCTTCAATAATAATAATGGGTGTGCCGGCTCCTTTGATGCGCGCGCCGCCTTTTATCAGCATATCGGCGAGCGCTTTGATTTCTACTTCGCAAGCCGCATTGCGCAGAATCGTGCGTCCGCGGGCAAGGACCGCGGTCATCATAAGCCCTTCGGTCGCCGTATGGCTGGGAACGCGGAAAGTATAATCAATGCCGCAAAGATGGGGGGCTGACAGCGCGTATCCCGCTGGTGTTTTTTTTATGCGTGCTCCCATTGCTTTCCAGCCGTCAAGAAAAAGATCAATGGGGCGTTTGCCAATAATGCAGCCGCCCGGATGAGGGAACGTTATTTTTTTTTTACGCGCCAAAAGCGGCCCCACAAAAAGAATGGATGTGCGAATACGTTCCGCGACGTCTTTCGCGAGTGTTGCGTGCGTAAGCGAATGCCCCGCGATTTCCCATCGCCGCCCACGCGAGTCCACGGTGCCGCCCACATGCGTTAAGAGTTCCGCTGAGCGCGATACGTCTTCTACCAGCGGCATATTGTCAATGGTTATTGCTTCTTTGAACAGTAACGCGGCGGGGAACACTTTTGTGGCATGGTTTTTTGACCCTCTAACCGCGATGGACCCTTTTAAATTTCTGCCGCCTTTTACGATAAATTCTGTCATGTCGTTAGACTAGCCAGATAACGGAAAGTTGTCTATACTCAAATCAATTCATATGACGTATCACGCACGACGCCTGCTTTTTTGGGTATGCGCGATTATTTTTGCCGTAGCATCAGTGCCATTGATTCTTTATGCGCTTGGATGGAGATTTGTATGGGAGGATGGCGCTTTCGCGCGCACCGGCGGATTATTTGTTGCCTCGTTTCCTTCCACGGAAACAAAAATTTTTGTTGACGGCAAACTGCGCAAAGAAACATCGCTTCTCTCACGCTCTCTTTTTTTAGGACAATTAAGTCTCGGATTTCATCAGGTGCGCATCGCGCGCGATGGGTATCATGAATGGAACAAAACAATTTTTGTGGAGCCGGAATTTGTGATAGAATTAAAAGCGATTCTTGTTTCGCAGGTTCCTCAAGCTCATCAAGTACTGCGTAACCATCTGCTTGATACAATAGTCTACGCGCCGGAAGAGAGCGGCATATTTCTCAAAGACACGTCAAAAAATTGGTTTCGTTTTAACCGTGAAAACGAAATATTAATCCCCGCAAGACAACCTACTATTACTGCGGGAAATTTTGAGGAAGACGCGCGGCGCGGAAGGCGTTTGCGATGGGACGCGCATGAAGTGTGGGGGTATTGGGATTCCCCCTATCTTCCTCATTATCAAAAGTTTGAGACGGAACAAATTATGCAAACGCCGTATGTGATTCGCAGTGCTGCGTTTTATCCGCGCAGGGAGGCGATCCTTGTAGCGCTAAGCAATGCCGTGATAGTGGTAGAGCTCGATGGTCGCGGCAAACGCAACATAACACCCCTTTATAAAGGCAAAGAACCCTCTTTTGCCGTAGACCCTTCCGAACGCATTCTCTTCATTCTTGACGACGGCACCCTCATCCGCATTCCTCTTCAATAATAAATAATGTAGTGGTATACTTTTTACGGAGGTGATATACTATTATTAAAGGTCGCATACTAAAAAATTTTAGGAGAAAACATATTATGCTTGTTCAAACATGGAGTGACGTAATTACCGCCTCGTTTCAGGGGCTATGGAGCGGTATTGTCGGATTTGTGCCCGGATTAATTACCGCGATGATTGTATTTATAGTGGGTTGGATTGTGGCCGTGGCGTTGGGAAAGATTATCATGCAAATTATTGATGCCGTTAAGGTTGATTCAGCGCTTGAGAGTTTGGGTGTGGGAGAAATTCTAAATCGCGGAGGATTTAAACTGAATTCCGGCGCGTTTGTCGGAGGATTGGTACGGTGGTTTTTCATTTTGGTGTTCTTGCTTGGGGCGGTTGATATTTTGGGACTCACTCAAGTGACGGCGTTTCTGCGTGACGTGGTACTCGTATATATTCCGAATGTGATTGTCGCGGTATTGATTTTGCTTGTGGCGGCAATGGTGGCTGAAACAGTTAAACGGATTGTGCGAGGGGCGGCAGAAGCGGGAAAATTTCCTTCCGCGCCGTTTTTGGCTGGCGTGGCGCGATGGTCTATCTGGATATCTGGTATCTTGGCGGCGTTGTATCAGTTAGGAATTGCCGGAGAGCTTATTAAGACAATATTTACCGGCTTTGTGGCGATGCTTGCCATAGCGGGCGGCCTTGCGTTCGGGCTTGGCGGCAAAGATCACGCGGCAGATTTTATCGCCAAATTAAGAAAAGAAATATCCAAATAAAAAATGAGCTTGCCCCAAGCGAAGTCGAGGGGTTGACTGCTTTTGAATGGGGGTCTATACTAATATTGCATGAGAAAGATAGATAATTCTTTACCCTTTCAAGGCGGTCATTCGCGGGATTGTTCATAATTATTCCGTGAGTTTAGGCGAACTGAATAAAAATCAGTCGCCCCGCTTGAGGGGCGACTGATTTTTTCTGTACCCATGTACGTTGACATAAACCCCCACACCTCTATTGGCAAAGTGCTTCAAGCGCAAAAAATAATACCGATATAGGTGTGGGGGTAAAGCAGGTTTACCCCGCAACTGCGGGGTATGAAACTCCGTAGAGCCACTTTGTGATTCTATGGGGAAAACCTAGGTGCAAATTTATCCCTCGCCTAATTTAGGCGAGGGATAAAAACGCGGAAGGGTGTATGGTGGATGCCTCGGTTTGAAACGGCGATGAAGGACGTGGCGTGACTGCGATAAGCCCCGGGAAGGTGTCGAGCAACCTATGATCCGGGGGTGTCCGAATGGGAAAACCTGATCGCGCAAAACGCGATCGGCCCTGTCGAATGACAGGGCAGCGAACCCAGGGAAGTGAAACATCTCAGTACCTGGAGGAAAAAAAAGTAATAACGATTCCCTTAGTAGCGGCGAGCGAAAAGGGAAATAGCCCAAACCCACCACCGTGCCTCACTGTGTTCGGCACGAAATTTTCAATTTACAATTTCTCATTTTCAATAATTGGAAATTGATAATTAAAAGTTGGAAATTCCGCCCGAGCGTAGCGAGGTGCGGTGATGGGGGTTGTAAGAAAAATTCGTCTCCGCCTTGGCGGGGGGAGAGCAAAAAGATAAGACTTCGTTAGTCAAAGATTCCTGGAATGGGTCGCCAGAGCGGGTGAAAGCCCCGTAGATGAAAACGGTCTTACGCTTTCTGAATTTTCTCTTGAGTACCCCGACCATAGGAATAAGTCGGGGGAATCCGGCTCGACTTAGAGCCAAGGCTAAATACGTTTCAAAACCGATAGCGAACAAGTACCGCGAGGGAACGGTGAAAAGCAGCCCGGTGAGGGCGGTGAAATAGAACCTGAAACCATATACCTACAAAGAATCAGAGCCCCGAGAGTAATCGAGGGGTAATGGTGTGCCTATTGAAGAATGAGCCAACGAGTTAATGCGCGCTGCTTACATAAATCGCTTTGGCGATGCATGTGCAGGGAAACCAAGTCTTAATAGGGCGAGTGCGTGCTTCGCACACAACTCATAACTGATGACTCGTAACCCAAGGCAATGTGCCAAAAGTTATTTGTCAAAATGTTATCAGTTGCGCGCGGAGCGCGCACGCGTAGCGCGCATTAGACCCGAAGCCGGGTGAGCTTACCATGGCCAGGATGAACTTCGATTAACATCGGAGGGAGGTCCGAACCGGTTGATCCTACAAAATCATCGGATGAGCTGTGGTAAGGAGTGAAAAGCTTATCGAACCCGGGAATAGCTG
>CAYHZX010000020.1:0-1977 GCA_964361355.1 uncultured Candidatus Saccharibacteria bacterium
GTTATGAATATATTTTATTCTCTATCATAAAAAAAGTGGATATGCTATAGTACTCCCATGTCATTATCAGTCCTGCTTTTGATTGTCCAGATCGTTATTTCTTTCCTTTTAATCGGAGCTATTCTGCTCCAACAGAGGGGAGTCGGCATTGGTAGCGCTTTTGGCGGCGGAAATCTTCTCTACGCCAGCCGCCGCGGCATTGAGCGCCTCCTTTTTTGGAGCACGGTTGTTTTAGCTTTCCTTTTTCTCGCCGCCGCGTTTCTCAATCTGCTGGTGTAGCCATTATATGGCATACTCTCTTTCTCCAATGTTGTTATTGCGCGCGGCCGTAAGTCACTTTTCAAAAAAAGATCAAGTGATTTTCATCTCACTTCTTTTTGTGGCGATGATTTCTCTCTTAATACTCGCGCGCGCGGTTGATGAACGCTACGCGAATCTTTCTCCTCTGCGGGGAGGAACACTCCGAGAGGGTGTCATAGGCAGCCCTCGTTTCGTCAATCCCCTTCTGGCGACATCGGATACCGATCATGATCTGGTGAATCTCTTATACGCCGGCCTTATGCGGCATGACAATGCCGGCGGGTTTGAACCTGAACTTGCCGCGTCATACGAAATTTCTCCTAACGGATTAATGTATACGTTTCATTTGCGCGATAATCTTGTTTGGCACGACGGCCAACCGCTTACGACCGAAGATATACTCTTTACTATCGAGCGGGCGCGCAACCCCGCGATCCGAAGCCCCTTGCGCGCGCAATGGGAAGGTGTGGCGATAGAAAAAATTGACGAACGCACGTTGCGATTCATGCTTCCAAAACCGTACGCTCCTTTTCTTGCCGCCACGACACTTGGCATCCTTCCTAAACATCTTTGGAACAGTATTAATCCGCAAGAATTCACCCTCTCTTCACTCAACCGCTCACCCATAGGCGCGGGCCCCTATCGCGTCGATTCTTTTAAAGAAAAAAAGGAGGAGGGTGTCAGTTCCTATACGCTTAAAGCATTCCCCCGCTACGCGCTTAGCCCTCCTTTTATCGGCCGTTTTATAATCTCCGTCTTCTCCAATGAGGAGGAATTGCGACTCGCCCTCCGCAGCGGCGACATTGATGCCTTCGGCGCTCTATCGCCCGCCAAGTCGCTTGATCTTACTCCTTCTTCGCGAGTCATGCGTATTCCTCTCCCGCGCCTTGTGGGCGTGTTTTTCAACCAAGAAAAAAATGATCTGCTCGCTTCTCGTCTGATACGCCAAGCGCTTTGGCGCGCCACCGATGGCGAACGTATCGTGCGGGAGGCGCTCGGAGGGGAAGCGTCGCTTATCGCTTCCCCGCTGCCTCATCGGGATGGAGACGAACGGCCGTTTGCCTATGACCCCGCCCAAGCGAAAAAAAATATCGAGCAGGAACGCGCAAAAAATAAAAAACTTCCTCATCTTGCCTTCCGCCTTGCCACCGCGGCAAATCCCCAGCTTACTTCCATCGCTTCATTATTAAAAGCAATGTGGGAAGAGGCCGGATTTTCCGTGGAGCTTCAAATTTTTGACGTGGCGGATCTTGAACGAAATATCATCAGGCCCCGCGACTACGACGCGCTTTTGTTCGGCCAAGTAGTTGGATATTATCCCGATCCCTACGCGTTTTGGCATTCTTCCCAACGCACTGACCCAGGCCTCAATATCGCGAATTATTCCAATGTAAAAGTTGATGCGTTTCTCCAAGAAGCGCGAAGCGCCACCGATCCTACAAAACAAGAAATGCTTTATGATTCATTTATAAAAGTTTTATCAGACGACGTGCCGGCAATCTTTCTTTACCGGCCTGTCTATGTCTATGCGATTCCCCAAACGATGCAGGGAATTTCCCTCGATCTGATTAATCTGCCGTCTGGACGGTTTGAACAAGTCGAACAATGGTATCTGCGAGAAGAGCGGACATGGGATTTCTTGCCAAATTTTCTGAATAAATTTATACTATGATCTTC
>CAYHZX010000020.1:2077-7244 GCA_964361355.1 uncultured Candidatus Saccharibacteria bacterium
AGCAATATATAATGCCGAGGTGGTGGAACTGGCAGACACGCACGGTTCAGAGCCGTGTGTCCTCGCGGACATGCGGGTTCAAATCCCGCCCTCGGCACTCATCAAATTAAAACGATAAACTACTATATTATTCGTCTAACATTATTAATCACTACACCATGATTCAACAAAAAATAACGCGCCCGCTTCGCCCGCGAAGCGAGGCGAGCAGGCGCGCTATGCCCGCCTTGCTCGACGCAAGTCGAGGCAGATCGCGCGTAAAAACTATTACCACGAAAACTCCGGCAAAACAACAATTGCGGATCGTGCCGCTTGGCGGCGTGGAAGAAGTCGGCCGCAACATGATGTTTCTGGAATATGGAAACGATATCGTCATTATTGATATGGGCTTGCAGTTTCCGGAAGAAAATATGCCAGGCATTGATTTTATCATCCCCAACACCGCGTATCTGGAAGAACACAAGGATCGCATCCGCGGGGTCGTAATCACGCATGGCCACTTTGATCACATTGGCGCGATCTCGTATGTAGCGCATCGGCTTGGCAATCCGCCTATTTTCGCGATGCCATTAACCCGGGGGATTATTCTTAAACGCCATGAGGACTTTTCGCATCTGCCTAAACTCAATATGCATGAATTAAAAGCCGAACAAGAACTCAACCTTGGCGTGTTTCGTCTGGAATTTTTTCATGTCAATCATAATATTTTTGATACCGTCGGAGTGGTGGTGTACACGCCGGAAGGCATTGTCTGCCATACGGCGGACTTCAAATTTGACAACAACCCGGTGGGCGATAAACCGGCCGACTACGCCAAGATGGCCGAGCTTTCGCGCAAAGGCGTTCTTCTATTGATGTCGGACTCCACGGGCGCTAAAGATCCGGGACATTCCATCTCCGAGCAAACCATTATGGAAAATTTGGAGGACATCTTTGAGCACACGAAGGGGCGCATTATTACCGCCACTTTTGCTTCTCTTGTCTCGCGTATTCAGCAGCTAATCTGGCTTGCCGAAAAATTTGGCAGAAAAGTGGTGATTGACGGCTATTCTATGCGCAACATCGTAGCACTCGCTCGCGAGCTCGGCTATATCAAGGTTCAAAAAGATACGTTTGTTGATATCAAGGAAGCGCACCATTATACGGAGAACAAACTTCTTTTTATCGTAACAGGCGCTCAAGGGGAGGCGCACGCGGCCCTTATGCGCATCATCCGACGCGAACATCGTTTTGTGCGGCTTCAAAAAGGGGATACGGTTGTTTTCTCTTCTTCGGCGATTCCGGGCAATGAACGCTCCATACAAAATATGCAAGATATTATCTACCGGCAAGGTGCCCGCGTATTCCATTATCAAATGATGGATATTCATGCGGGTGGCCATGCGAAAGCGGAAGATCTTAAACTTATGATTAACCTCATGCGGCCGAAATTTTTCATGCCCATTCATGGCAACTATTTCATGCTGCGTATCCACGCTGATCTTGCCGAATCGGTGGGTATTCCTTCCGAAAACATTGTGATTCCGTCAAATGGCAATGTCGTGGAACTTACCTCCGAGTCCGTTGCGATCGCCAAAGAGACCGTGCCAGCAAATTATGTATTTGTGGACGGTCTCGGCGTAGGAGATGTCAAAGAAATCGTTTTGCGCGATCGCCAGGCGATGGCAAATGACGGTATGTTCGTGGTGGTGGCTCTCGTGGATGCCAAAACCGGCAAAGTGAAGGGATCGCCCGATATCATCTCGCGCGGATTTATTTACTTAAAAGAATCCCAGCAATTGCTCCATGAAGCGCGCGGGGTTACCCGAAGAATTATTGAAGAAATAACCACGCAGATGCATCCCATCAATGCTCAATACCTTCGCGAAGAATTGCGTGACAAACTCGGCTTATTCCTTTTTCAGAAAACTTCACGACGCCCTATGGTGCTCCCCGTCGTCATCGAGGTTTGAAAAACAAAAACCAGTACGCGGCGATGCCATTTGTGCCATGGCATATTTTTTGTAGAGTTTACTATTTCCGATTTAACACAATCACCCACTCGCCCTTGATTGATTCGTTTGTAAGATCTGCGAGAATTCCGTCTGCGTCCCCCTGCCAAAAATATTCATGGAGTTTTGTGAGTTCTTTAAAAACGACGAGAAGCCGGTCGGGAGCTGCATTTTTGATATCATGAAGCGTTTTCAGCAAACGATAAGGTGATTCAAAAAGTACGACGGGTTCCGCGCGGCGGGCAATATCTTCAAAAAATTTGTTCCTCCGTTTTTTTTGCGGCGGGAAACCCCCAAAGAAAAATTGTTGAGCGGCAATACCCGCCACAGAAAATGCCGTGGTAACCGCCGAAGCCCCCGGAATAGGCGTGATGCGAGTAAATCCTTCCGCGCGCAATGCCGCCACGATTGACGATCCCGGATCGTCAATGGCGGGTGTGCCTGCATCAGTTACGAACGCTAATCGCCTTCCTTCTCGTAAAAATTTAAGAATGCGCGGGAGTATGCGATGATGCACTTCTTCGCGATACGAAATAAGCGGCTTTTTAATATTAAAATGGGTAAGCAATTTAAGAGTTACCCGCGTGTCTTCAGCGAACACATAATCAACCGCGCGCAATGTTTCAAGCGCGCGAAGCGTGATATCGTTGAGATTGCCGATCGGGGTTGCCACCATATAAAAAATGCCGTTCATGACAAAAATAAGAATATATGATATAATATAATTATGCAACAACACAAAAAAATAGCGATTCTTGGTTTTGGGAAAGAAGGGAAATCCGCACTGCGTTTTTTGAAAAAATCACGGGGCTACAAAAACGCGGCCATTGATCTTCTTGATAAAAAACTCAATAAAAATTATCTTGATCGCCTTGCTGATTACGATCTCATTGTTAAATCTCCCGGTATACCGTGGCATGCGCCTGAAATAACAAAAGCGCTCCGAAAAGGCACACGATTTACCACGCCAACCAGTCTTTTTTTTGAGCACGCCAAAGGGACAATTATCGGTATTACCGGCACAAAGGGCAAGGGGACAACGGCGACTCTTCTTTATCGCATGCTCGAAGCGCGCCGCAACGATATTTTTCTTGCCGGCAATATCGGGAAGCCCATGCTTGACGTATTGCCTAAATTACAAAAGAATTCTCTCGTGATACTGGAACTTTCCAGTTTCCAGCTTGAGCGCCTCTCCTATTCGCCTCATATCGCGGTGGTGGTTGATATATTTCCTGATCATCTGAATCATCATCGCAACGTTCGTGAATATGTAAACGCGAAATCTTTTATTACGAAAAATCAGACGCCGCGCGACCACCTATTTTTCCCCACGCATAATCGCCGCGTAAAACAAATCGCGCGCAAAAGCAAGGCAAAAAAACACGCGGTGGACATAAAAAAATTTACTCTTTTCCGCCAAAATGATCTTCGATTGCTTGGGCAACACAATTTTGCCAACGCGGCAATGGCGGCCGCCATTGCCCGTCATCTGGACGTTTCGCAAACAATTATTAAAAAAGTTGCTTCTTCTTTTAGAGGTAATCCGCATCGTCTTGAATTTGTGGCGCGAAAACGCGGCATTACATTTTATAATGATTCTGCCGCAACGATCCCGCAGGCGACCATTGCCGCCATTCAATCGTTTAAACAACCGATTTTGCTTATAACGGGAGGAGCAAGTAAAAATCTCAACGACAAACCATTGATTCGAGCTCTGGCGGCCGCACCTAATATAAAAAAGGTTTTTGCAAACATGACGTTGCGTGAGGCGTTCACTGAAGCAGTCAAAAAAGCGGAAAAAGGAGATGTCATTCTTCTCTCTCCCGGAGCGGCAAGTTTTGATCAATTTCGAAATTACGAAGAGCGTGGCAACGCGTTTAAAGATCTGGTAAAAAAATTATGACCCCTCAACGTGTTCGGGGTCATGGTGAGCGAAGTCAAACCATGAAAGCGCCTATGGGCATTTTTGATTCCGGATACGGCGGACTTTCTGTTTTCAAAAAAATTGCGAGAGAGATGCCATGGTATGATTATTGCTATTTCGGCGATAACGCGCGCGCGCCATACGGCGATCGCGCGCCATCGGAAGTGTTTGAATACACCAAACAAGCGGTTGAATGGCTATTTACCAAAGGCAACGCGCCGCTCGTGGTTCTGGCATGCAATACGGCAAGCGCGCTTGCGTTGCGAAGGCTTCAACAAGAATGGCTGCCGGAATATTTTCCCGATCGGCGTATTTTAGGCGTGCTTATTCCGGTGGCAGAAGACATCGCGAAAACAGCGCGGCCGGGCGATCGAATCGGACTTCTCGCCACACCCGCCACCATTGCCTCGGGCGCATGGCGCCGAGAACTTAAAAAATATCTGCCGCGCGATTGCTCAATTATTGAACAAGCGTGCCCCCTTTTAGCGCCGCTCATTGAGGGGGGATATGGCAATAATGAAGCCACTCACGCGATATTAAAAGAATACCTTCTTCCTTTTGAAAAAAGACCGGTGCAAAGTTTAATTCTTGGATGCACACACTATCCGTTCCTTCTCTCTCATTTCCGCTCCATCTTTGGCAAAAATACTCCTCTTTTTTATTCAGGTGAAAGTGTTGTCCATGCCCTTAAATCCTATCTCATACGCCATCCGGAGATAGAGTGTTGCCTCTCGCGCGATGGCACAAAAGAATATTATACCACCGGCGATCCCGCGGAATTTCGGAAAAAAGCAGAACAATTGTTCAACATTTAATGTTGAACTGAATGTATCCTTATGAAATACATCTTCTTTGGCACTCCTCAATTCGCGGTCATAATTCTTAAAGCGCTTAACGAGGCGGGCTATAAACCAGCGCTCGTCATAACCACACCCGATAAACCAAAAGGGCGCGGCCGTACAATCGCACCTCCTCCGGTAAAAATATATGCCGAAAAACATACTATTACTGTGATACAGCCGGCAACGCTTAAAGATCAAAAAATAATAAACACGATTGCCGCGTTTGAGCCAGATCTCTTTATAGTCGCCGCTTATGGCAAAATAATCCCTAAAACAATTCTTGATATTCCAAAAAAGGGCGGCCTCAATATCCATCCATCGCTTCTGCCAAAGTATCGCGGTCCCTCCCCCATCCAAGCCGCGATTCTTAATGGTGATAAGACCACGGGAGTTACCATCATGCTGATGGA
>CAYHZX010000021.1:0-7144 GCA_964361355.1 uncultured Candidatus Saccharibacteria bacterium
GGGCGGCTTTAGTCCGCCTTTTTGTTTTCTGACTGATAGATAAGAAGGAGTCGAATTAGGAATTAAACTTTGGAAAAACGCAAGGGTGGGGAAAGGCTTGACGAGATCCTAAAGAGCCCCTATACTAGAATTTAGTGTGGATTTTCACCCCTTAGATTAACTACCGCACCGCTCAAAGGGCTTTTTCAATACTGCCCTATTTTAATGCTTTATTTTTCTTTATTTTTTAATTTTTAAAGCATGCAAAAAAAGTATTTTTCGCGCTATCGCGAAGCGTTAGCGCCCCTCCCATTTTTAATTGGGGAACAGATGCGTTCCTATCGCTTACTTCTCGACGAGGGATTGAGAGAAATTTTTGAAGAGTTCTCCCCGGTCAAGGATTACAGCAAGGATCTTGAATTGCGTTTTGTTGATTACGCGATTGAAGAGCCCGCTTACGATGAACATCACGCGCGCGTCAATGATCTTACCTATGAAGCCCCGCTTCGGGTAAAAGTGCATCTCAAACGCAAAAGCACCGGAGAGGAAAAAATGCAGGAGATTTTTTTTGCGGATTTCCCGCTTATGACCAACCGCGCTTCTTTTATTATAAACGGTGTTGAGCGCACGGTGGTTTCGCAATTAGCGCGCTCTTCGGGCGTGTATTTTAACACTCAAACAGTCAAGGGGCGGCGTTTGTTCGGTGCTAAAATCATTCCCAGCCGCGGGGTGTGGCTTGAATTTGAAACCGATCCGGATTTTGGCATTTCCGTGAAAATGGATCGCAAACGCAAAATTCCCGTCTCTTCGTTTTTGCGTATTTTTGGCTTTACCGAAGCACAGGTTATGAAGCGTCTTTCCGCCATAGACACGGGCGAGCGTTCTTTTCTGCGCGCCACGTTTGAAAAAGATCCGATAAAAACCAAAGAAGACGCCTACATTGAGATATATAAACGTTTGCGCCCGGGCGAGATGGCCACCGTGGATAACGCCGAGCAGCATATTTCCATGCTTTTTTCCACAGAGCGCTATGATCTTTCCGCCGTGGGACGGTTTAAATTCCGCGCGCGTTTGGGGCATCTTCTTCCCGATAATGAAAAAGACAGCCGGGTCATTACCGGCGAAGACATTTTGGCGATTGTGCATGAAATCATTCGCAAAAATAACACGCCGTTTGAGATGTCCGACGATATTGATCATCTCGGTAATCGCCGGGTGCGCGGCATAGGCGAGCTTCTTGCCCAACGCCTGCGCCTTGCCATGACGCGCATTGAACGCAACAGCAAAGATCGCATGTCCACCCTTGAACCGGAAGCGTTGATACCGAGCCAGATTGTCAACGCGCGGCCTTTCATGTCCATGCTTAAAGAATTTTTTAATTCAAGCCAGCTTTCTCAATTTATGGATCAGGTGAATACTCTTTCGGAATTAGAACAGCGTCGGCGTCTTTCCGCCTTCGGCCCCGGAGGTCTTACGCGCGAGCGGGCGAGCATTGACGTGCGCGATGTACATCCTTCCCACTACGGGAAGATTTGTCCCATTGAAACGCCGGAAGGCCCCAACATCGGATTGGTGGGGCACTTGGCGAGCTACGCGCGTTTGAATGATCTTGGATTTATTGAGACACCTTATCGCCGCGTAAAAGAAGGTGTCATTACCGACGAAATTGTGTATTTTACCGCGTTTGAAGAAGAAAAACATGTGATCGCGCATGCGGGGATTGCCTACACGCCGGAGGGAAAAATTGTAAACGACCAAGTAGAAGCCCGCCTTACTCAAGGACGATTGGGCATCGTACCCGCCGGTGAGGTGGAGTTTATTGATGTAGCCACCCATCAGGCGTTCAGTGTGGCCACCAGTCTTATTCCTTTTTTGGAACACGACGATGCCAATCGCGCGCTTTTGGGATCTAATATGCAACGACAGGCCGTGCCGTGCCTTAATCCCGAGTGGCCACGCGTGGCAACCGGCATGGAGGAGCGCGCGGCGCGCGATTCCGGCCGCATGGTAGTGGCCGAAGAAGCCGGCGTGGTGTCGTTTGTTGACGCCACGCGCGTGGTGATTACTCCCGATGAAGGCCGCGGCGAGCACGCCTATAATCTGCGTGTATTCGTGCGTTCCAATCAGGACACGGTGTTTCATCATCGGCCATTGGTTGTCAAAGGGGCCCGCGTAAAAAAGGGTGATGTGCTCGCCGATAATTCTTCCACCTCGGAAGGCGCTCTTGCTTTGGGGAAAAATATACGCGTAGCGTTTATGCCGTGGCGCGGATGGAATTACGAAGACGCTATCGTGATTTCAGAACGCTTGGTGCGCGATGACGTGTTGAGTTCGCTTCACATTGAGGAATTTACCGCCGATATGCGCGACACAAAACTGGGAGAAGAGCTCACCACGAATGATATTCCCAACGTAGGAGAGGAAAGATTAAAAGATCTTGATGGCGAGGGGGTGGTGCGCGTGGGAGCGGAAGTGCGCGAGGGGGATATTTTGGTGGGGAAGATTTCGCCGAAAGGGGAGTCGGACTTAACGCCCGAAGAACGGCTTTTGCGCGCGATTTTTGGGGAAAAATCGCGCGATGTGAAAGACACATCGCTTCGGCTTTCGCATGGGAGAAAGGGGAGAGTGATAAGCGTGCGCGTGTTTTCGCGCGAAACGGGCAATCGGCTGGAAGCAGGCGTTATCAAGCGCATCCGCGTGGAGGTGGCCTCGCTTCGTAAAATACAAGCCGGGGATAAAATAGCGGGCCGGCACGGCAACAAAGGGGTGGTGGCAAAAATTTTGCGCGAAGAAGACATGCCGTATTTGAAAGACGGCTCTCCGGTAGACATGGTTTTAAGCCCGTTGGGTGTTGCTTCCCGCATGAACATCGGCCAAATTTTGGAAACGCATTTGGGATGGGCGGCCGAACATCTCGGCTACCAAGCTATTACGCCAGCCTTTCAAGGAGTGACAGAAGAAGAAATCAAAGAAGAGCTCGCCGCATCTGGCCTTCCGCGAAGCGGCAAGGTGAAACTTTACGATGGAATTACCGGAGAGCCATTTGATCAAGATATCACGGTGGGCGTTATGTACATCCTGAAACTTGCCCACATGGTGGAAGACAAAATGCATATGCGTTCAACGGGTCCTTACTCGCTTATCACCCAGCAGCCCCTTGGCGGTAAAGCGCAAGGCGGAGGCCAGCGATTTGGCGAGATGGAAGTATGGGCGCTTGAAGGATATGGCGCGGCCCACACGCTCCAAGAGATGATTACGGTTAAATCAGATGACGTGATAGGGCGCACCGCCGTCTACGACGCGATCGTGCGCGGCGAGCGGCTGAAAAGCCCGCATGTGCCCGCGTCGTTTCATGTGTTGATAAACGAGTTAAAAGGTCTTGCGTTAAATGTGATTATTAAAGAACGCCCGCGGCGGTATGAGGATCGCGAATATTATGAAGAAAGATCGGCCTCAACTCGACGTTTTGGTCCGCTTCACAGCGAGGCGAGCGAGGCGGATGAGATTCCGCGGGGTAAATCCGCCACCACGCCATGGCATACAGCGTCAACGACATTCAATCGTTAGTGTTGCGTCTTGCTTCCCCGGATGAAATTCGCGCCTGGTCGCGAGGGGAAGTCACAAAACCGGAGACGATCAATTACCGCACCCAGAGGCCGGAACGCGACGGTCTTTTCGACGAGCGTATTTTCGGTCCCACTAAGGATTTTGAATGTTACTGCGGAAAGTATCGCCGCATTCGATACCGGGGTATTACATGCGAGCGCTGCGGGGTGGAAGTAACGCGCTCCGCCGTACGGAGAGAATGGTTCGGTCACATTAATCTGGCAAGCCCCGTCTCTCATATTTGGTTTGTGCGCGGCGTGCCGTCGCGTTTGGGCCTTCTTTTAAACATCCCGGTCTCTAATTTAGAAAAAGTTATTTATTTTGGCGGTTACATTATCATTAACGTGCACGAAAAAGAACGCGCGGCTGTTTTGCGCCAGCTCGAAGAAGAACTCCGCGTCAAAACAAAAGCAGGTAAAACAGAACTAAAAGAGGCTTTTGTGTACGCGAAAGCAGAAATCAATGGACTCAAAAAATACACGGTATTAAGCGAGCTTGATTATCAGCGTCTCTCGCTTAAATTCAGCCATGTGTTTGAAGCGGGCGTGGGTGCCGCCGCACTCCGCGAATTGTGCGCGGAGCTTGATTTGCCATCACTCGCAAAAACTCTCGCGGAAGACGCCGAGGAGGCGTCGCTCATTCAAAGCAAGAAAATTCTCTCCCGCTTGCGCTTGGTCAATACGCTTTTGCGCTCCGGCATTCGGCCGGAGTGGATGTTTCTTACGGTTATTCCGGTTATCCCTCCGGATCTGCGCCCCATGGTAGCACTTGAAGGCGGGCGTCACGCGAGCTCGGATATTAATGATCTCTATCGGCGGGTCATTAACCGCAACAATCGCTTAAAGCGGCTTTTTGAACTCAAAGCGCCCGAGGTAATCGTGCGCAACGAACGCCGCATGCTCCAGGAAGCGGTTGACGCACTCGTGGACAACAGTATTCGTAGATCGGGAAGTGCGGCATCTTCGCAGGCGCAAAAGCGGCCGCTTCGCTCGCTCGCCGATATGCTCAAGGGAAAACAAGGGCGATTTCGCCAGAATCTTTTAGGCAAGCGCGTGGATTATTCCGGCAGATCAGTAATCGTGGTAGGACCCAATCTCAAACTTGATCAGTGCGGGCTTCCCAAGCAAATGGCATTGGAACTTTTCCGTCCGTTTGTGGTAGAACGCCTCTTGCATTACGAAGTAGTGCACAATATTCGCGCTGCCGGAAAATTGATTGATGACGCCACCCCCGAGGTATGGGCGTTGCTTGAAGAGGTAATCGCCGATAAATATGTGCTGTTGAACCGCGCGCCTACCTTGCATCGTTTGGGCATCCAAGCGTTTCGTCCTCTTTTAATTGAAGGCAAAGCTATTGAACTGCATCCGTTGGTGTGTCAAGCATTTAACGCGGATTTCGACGGCGATCAGATGGCCGTGCATGTGCCGCTCACCAAAGAAGCTCAAGAAGAGGCCGCCGAAATTATGTCTTCGCTGCACAATTTGCTTAAGCCCGGCACCGGCGAGCCGATTGTAGAACCGCGTCATGAAATGGTGCTCGGCTGCTATTGGTTGACGCGCGTGATTGCCGGAGCTCTCGGGGAAGGCAAGCGGTTTGCCTCCAAAAATGAAGCGGTGCTTGCCGCCGATAACAAATTCATTGATTTGCATGCAAAAATTTTTGTGGGCGAGGAAGCGCTTGAGACCACGGTAGGCCGTATTTTATTTAATACTACTCTGCCGGACAACTTTCCTTTTTTTAATGAAGAATTAAAAAAGAAAAACTTAACGTTGCTCATCGCCAAGCTTCTTGATGACTTTGGTCCGGGAATGCTCCCCTCGGTGCTTGACAAAATTAAAGATATTGGTTTTAAGTATGCCACCCAATCGGGCACGAGCTGGGGTATGGATGATCTTATCGTTCCTCCAGAAAAACCCGCAATTATGAAGGGCGCGGAAGAAGAGGTGAACCAAATTACCAATCATTATGATCAAGGGTTGTTAAGCGACGAGGAGCGTTATACAAAGGTGGTGGAAGTATGGAGCCGGGTGATGAAAGAGATAGGGGAGTTGGTGCCAAAAACGCTGGATCCCGCTTCTTCGCCGGTAAGTATGGTAAGCTCAAACGCGCGCGGTTCATGGGGCTCTACCACCCAGATGAGTGGCATGAAGGGCCTTGTGCGCAATCCCGCGGGCCGCATTATTGAGTTGCCTATTCGGTCAAGTTACAAGGAAGGCCTTTCGGTGCTTGAGTATTTTATCTCGACACACGGCGCGCGCAAAGGCACGGCTGATACCGCCCTTAAAACCTCGGTGGCTGGCTATCTTACGCGTCGGCTCGTGGATGTCGCACAAGATTTAGTTATTCAGGAAGAAGATTGCGGCACCGATGAAGGGTTGCGTATTTTGCGAAGCAATACCGAAGAGATAGGCATTCCCTTTGCCAAGTGGCTTTTTGGCCGCACGCTTTTAGATCCCGTGCGCGATTCGGAAACAAAAAAGATTCTCTTCAAGGCGGGAACTCTCTTAAGCATGAAAGACGCCGAGGCAATAGAGCGCGTGGGTGTGCAAGAAGTGGCGATTCGCACGTCTATCCGTTGCAAAACCCCGCGCGGAATATGTCAGACCTGTTATGGCTATGATCTCGCGTACAACAAACGTATCGCGTTGGGAGAAGCAATTGGCATTGTGGCGGCCCAAGCAATTGGCGAGCCGGGCACGCAACTTACCCTGCGGACATTTCATACCGGTGGTGTGGCCGAAGAGCAAGGAGATATCACCATGGGTTTACCACGGGTGGACGAAGTGCTGGAAGTGCGCGGGGTGAAAAGTAAGGCGGCTATCGCTATGGCTCCCGGCAAGGTGATAGACATCAAAGAAGATGATCATAGCCGTGTCATAACCATAGCATTGGAAAAAGGGACTCAAGAATATATTGTCCCCAAAGAGCGTCTTCTTTTAGTAAAAGCGGGCGATGAAGTGCACGCGGGCGATCGCGTAAGTATAGGTGCTACCGATATGCATGAACTTTTGAAGTATGCCGGTAAAGAAGCGGTGGAACGCTATATTCTCAACGAAGTAAGCAAAGTATATGTATTGCAGGGAGCGACCATTAATCCAAAACACATCGAGATTATCATCCGGCAGATGTTTTCGCGCGTGCGCGTGCATAACACCGGGAGCACGAATTTCGCGGTAAGCGATGTGGTGGACAAATACACATTTACGGAGGAGAATAAACGGGTTGAGAAAGAGGGCGGGATTCATGCCGAAGCAGGAGAGCTTCTGCTCGGTATTTCAAAAGTAGCGCTTTCCACCGCAAGCGTGCTTTCCGCGGCTTCGTTTCAGGAAACTTCGCGGGTTCTTATTAACGCAGCACTCGCCAGCAAAGAAGACACGCTTTTTGGCTTGAAAGAAAATGTGATTATCGGCCGTCTCATTCCCGCCGGCACCGGTTTTGGTAAAGGAAATTTTGAAACGCAATCCTTTGAGGCAAAAAAGAAACGAAAACCAGAAATCAGAGAGGAAGCCGATGTAGCTTAATGGTAAAGCAGAGCCCTCATAAAGCTCGGAAAGAGGTT
>CAYHZX010000022.1:0-6923 GCA_964361355.1 uncultured Candidatus Saccharibacteria bacterium
CCGGCATGGATATCCTCATCGTCTGTGTGCGTTTTGTCATAATACGTACATACCCATTGATCTATGGGGTAGTGTGGGAAATAGGTATCGCCTTCAAATGCGGCATGGATATGTGTTATATACATGCGCGTTGCGAGCGGCAAAAAGAGGCGGTACATATCTGCTCCTCCAGCAACGAATACTTCTTTGGATTTATCTTTCTGAAGAACCTGCGCTAATTGCAAAGCAGTTTCGGGATCACCCACGCCGTAACAATCTGGCGGCAGGTTAAAAGAAGCAAACTTTTTTGATACTACGATAGTCTTTCTGTTGCTAAGAGGTTTTCCTTTCTGTTTACGCAAAATTGCTTCGTGGGTTTTGCGCCCCACGATAAGCACATGACCCTCCGTAACATTTTTGAACCGCTTGAGGTCTGCTTTGAAACTTCCCCACGGCAGATCCCCTTTCTTTCCGATGAGATTATTCCCGTCCATCGCGACAATAATCGCGATCGATAGCTTTTCTCCTTCCATAATACCTCCTTTTCAAATTCGCAATTTCATGAAAAACATAGCACAACAAACTTATTTTTGCTAGTCTTTGGACATGATCTATTTTCTTGCCCAAAAAATCGCGTGGATAAAAGGGAAGATATTGTTTAACTTCTTTTTTTATGTGCGCGTGGAAGGAAGAGAGCATTTGAGGGGATTAAACCCCCCGTGTTTGATAACACCCAACCATCGCACCTATCTGGATCATTTTTTTATATTATCGGCGCTGCCGTGGGAAAGTCCGCTTATCCCTATACGCGTGATGACACTTGATGCGATTTATCGCCACGGGATTTTAAAATTTTTTTTAAATATCCTTGGCGCGTTTCGGGCGCATAAAGGGGAGGGGATTGAAGCATCTCTTGTTGAGCCGTTTACCTTGCTTAAAGAAGGACACGCGGTAGCAATCTATCCGGAAGGCAAGCGTATGCACGACACACTTTTTAGAGAACCCCGCCGAGGTGCGGCACTTCTGGCGTTGCGTACCGGTGTACCGGTGCTGCCGATAGCGCTCGTGGGTTTTGAGGGCGGCATGAAATGGTACCATTGGCTTACTCGCGCCTCAATAACAGTCCGTTTCGGAAAGCCGTTTTTGTTGACCGAAGCAATGGGGAGAGAAGTGAATCCCAATCTTTCGGCCGATGATCCGATTGTGCGGGAAGGAGCCGAATTGATTATGAAAAAAATTAAAACGTTATATCACAAAAAGATCTGATTGTGAGGTAACCCCATTTTCTTTTTTGCTTCGGCGAGTGTGGTGTTGGCGGCCGCGCGCGCTTTTCCTTCTTCTTTTTCCAGAAGAGAGGCAAGTGTTTCTTTCTGGTCAATCAATTTCTGATATTGTTTTTGCAGAGGAACAAGAATATCAACAAGAATATCAGCAAGCGCTAATTTAAATTCCGCGTATGAGCTGTCTTTGAATTGTTGTTCAAGTTTTGAAAACGGTATCCCGGAAGCGAGATGATAGATTAAAAGTAAGTTTGAAATAGCCGGTTTTTCTATGGGGCGATAAAGAATTTCTCTGCCGGAATCGGTGATGGCTGATTTAATTTTGCGCCGTATTACTTCCGGTGAATCTAGGAGACCGATATAAGAGAGAGGAGAATGGGATTTCGACATTTTTTTTGAAGAATCTTGTAAAGAAAGCAGACGATCGCCTTCCGCAAGAATGGTGCGCGGCTCTGGGAACACGCGGCCAAATTGATGATTAAAGCGCCGCGCGATTTCGCGCATAATCTCCACATGCGGCGTTTGGTCTTTGCCTACCGGCACGCCGGAGGGTTTGTAAAGCAGGATATCAGCGGCTTGAAGCACCGGATAGCTTAAAAGCCCTAAAGTCCGTTTCCGGGGATTTTCTCCAAGCATTTCTTTATAGACCGGGTTTAATTCAAGAAGCGAGAGCGGAGTTACCATAGAGAAAAGCAGCGCTAATTCGCTGTGGGCAGGATTAGTTGACTGCCGAAAAAACGTAATTTTTTTTTGATCAAACCCGCTTGCAAGCAGTATGGCGAGCATGCGAAACGTGTCGCGTTCAATAGTCGCCGTATCAGTGAGCGTGGTTAGCGCGTGCAGATCGGCAATCATGAAAAAAAGCTGATGGGTTTTTTGCAATTCCACGCGCGGGCGGATTACGCCGAAATAGTGCCCAATATGCATCTCTCCCGTCGGCCGCATGCCGGTGAACAACTTCATGTTTCCATTATAGGCGGTGTCTGTACATATTACCAGCGGGTATTGACAAGGTAATTTATACATGATATCATTATTTTTAGAATTTACCGAAAGGAGTAAGGGGTTATGATAGTTGAATTTGAGAAAGCGGTGGACATGAATATCTTCATCGCGGCGATGTGCCGCGATGACGTGTCATTCTACATGGCCGGGCATAAACTCGTTTTTCAGGAGGATCTTCCGGCGGAGTCGGAAAAGGTCCTTGGGGGGCTCCCGCATAAAATTGTCTCTCTCCCCCCCGACGAGGAGGACACACAAGAGATAAAGGTGCCTCCTCTTGCGATATCAGAAGGTGTAGAGGCCGCCTTCGAGAAATCAATGCTCAAGTCCATCCTTGAAAGATTGAAAGGACGGACAAAAAAATAATCTCCTTTTCTTTCCTCTTCTTTCCTCGTCCTTCCCTTGCCTTAACCAGCAAGGGATTTTTTATAAACAAAATACGATCCGCCTGCCCGCTTCGCCGAAGACTCAGCGAGGCGAGCCGGTCGGGCAGGTCGTAAACATTGTTTACAAAACGAAAAAATAGGATTTGACATTAATAAATAAAAAGCATATTATAAAAATATATGACGAACGACCACGATGAGAAGGACGAAGAACGAGAGGAGGTGATTGCAGAGGAAGAGGAGGAGGGGGTATTATCTCAACGACTGAAAGAGGAATTACGCGAGGTCCAAAAACAGCGGGATGAGTATTTAGCCGGATGGCAGCGGGCAAAGGCGGACGCAATAAACGCGCGCAGAGAAGAAGAGCGGTCACGCGAAATATTTGTAAAGATGGCCGCTCGTGCGGCGCTGCAGGATTTTTTAGCACTCGCCGATAGTTTTGAAGAAGCAATGCGTAGTTTGCCGGATGGAGAAAAACATCTTATAATGCCTCTCTATGAGCAATTAAAAACCTTACTTGGCCAGCACGGCGTAAAAGAAATAGAAATAAAAAACGGAGATCAATTTGATCCGGCGATGCACGAAGCGCTGGAAGGAGAAGGAGAGGTAATCGCGGAAGTTTTTCAGAAAGGGTTTATGTTATATGATAAGGTGTTGAGGCCCGCGAGAGTGAAAGTTAAAAGGTAAATTATCAATTTCCAAAATTGAAAATTAGAAATTGAAAATTTTAACTGTTATGTTAATATGGCGAAAATTTTAGGCATTGATCTTGGCACCACCAATTCCGCCATGGCGGTGGTGGAAGCGGGCGAGCCAAGAATTATTGAGAATAAAGAAGGGAATCGCACCACTCCTTCTATAGTAGCACTCGCCAAATCAGGCGAGCGGTTGGTTGGTTTGCTCGCGAAACGGCAGGCCGTTACCAATCCACAGGGAACTATTTTTTCGGCAAAGCGTCTTATCGGCCGAAAGTTTTCTGATGCCGAAGTCCAGCAAGATTTAACCCTTCTTCCTTATGAGATGCATGAGAGTGCCAATGGGGGGGTTGAAATAAAAATGGCCATCTCAACAAGCTCGGGGCAAGCTAAATGGTATCGGCCCGAGGAAATTTCCGCGATGATACTGCAAAAATTAAAGCAGGACGCGGAAGCAAAGTTGGGTGAAAAAATAAGCGAGGCGATTATCACCGTACCCGCGTATTTTGATGACGCCCAACGCAAAGCAACCAAAGACGCGGGCGAGATAGCGGGTTTTACGGTGCGGCGCATCTTAAACGAACCCACCGCGGCGGCTCTTGCCTATGGTTTTAACAAACACAAAAACGAACAAGTGGTTGTTTACGATTTTGGCGGGGGCACGTTTGATGTAACCGTGCTTGAGATTGCCGGGGAAACCATTGAAGTGAAAGCAACCGACGGCGACACGCATTTGGGCGGGGATGATTTTGATCAAAAAATTATTCGATGGATTGTTGATGAATACAAAAAAGAATCCGGCATCGATATTTCTAAAGATACGTTGGCCCGCCAACGCTTAAAGGAAGCGGCAGAACGAGCAAAACACGAGCTCTCCACCACGCTGGAGACCGAAATTAATATTCCGTTTATTACCTCGGACGCTTCCGGCCCGCGCCATCTTTTAATGAAACTTACGCGCGCAACACTTGAGTCATTGGTGGAAGAATATATTAAGAAATCCATTGACATTACCAAGCGCGCCTTAGAACAGGCGAAGTTGACGCCACACGAGATTGAGGCGGTTATTTTGGTGGGTGGTCAGACGCGTATGCCGGCAATCGAGCGGGTGGTAAAAACGCTTTTTGGCAAAGAACCGAATCGTTCCATTAATCCCGATGAGGTGGTCGCACTCGGCGCGGCCGTGCAAGCGGGCATTTTGCAAGGAGATGTAAAAGACGTGTTGCTGCTTGATGTAACCCCTCTCTCGCTTGGCATTGAAACATTTGGTGGGGTAGCCACAAAGATTATTGAGAAAAATACAACTATTCCTACGGCGAAAACTCAAGTTTTCTCCACGGCGGCGGACAATCAAACCTCGGTGGAAATCCACATTTTGCAAGGAGAGCGGCCTATGGCGCAAGACAATAAATCATTGGGTCGGTTTATTCTTGACGGCATTCCGCCGGCGCCGCGCGGCATGCCGCAGGTGGAAGTAACCTTTGATATTGACGCGAACGGCATTCTTTCGGTTAAAGCAAAGGACAAGACGACAGGCAAGGAGCAATCGGTGCGCATTGAGGCCTCTACGGGCTTGAATAAAGAAGACATTGAACGCATGAAACAAGAAGCCGAGACGCATCGCTCCGACGATGAGCGCCGTCGCGCGCTTATTGAAACGCGCAACGCCGCCGAGATGCTTGTCTATACGGCGGAGAAGAGTGTCAGGGAGAACGCGGAGAAAATTTCTGCGGAACTTATCCCATCGCTGGAAGAGAAAATAAAACAACTTAAAGACGCGATTTCCGGCGAAGATGAGGCGCGCATCAAAACCGCGAACGAAGAACTTTCGCGCGTGCTCTCGCGGATTGGGGAAGCGATGTACAAAAAAGAAGATGACAAAAAGGAACCAAAGGATGTAGAATTTGAAGAGAAAAAGGATGAAGATAAAAACTCATGAAAGACTACTATCAAATTTTAGGAATCGCGCGCAATGCTTCAAAAGACGATATTAAAAAAGCGTATCGGGATCTCGCGCATAAATATCACCCGGACAAAAAAGGCGGGAGCGAGGAGCGCTTCAAAGAAATCAACGAAGCATATCACGCGCTTGCCGATGATCAAAAGCGCGCGCAATATGACCGGTTTGGCAAAAATTTTGACCAGACGGCGTGGGGAGGAGATTTCTCCGGTTGGCAGGGGCAAGGATTTGAGGATTTTGGGGGTGCGATGCATGATATTTTTGAAGATTTTTTTGGATTTAGCGGGGGGAAGAATCGTGAGCGTAGAGGCAGAGATATTGCTCTTGATCTTGAGGTATCATTTGAAGAAGCGGCATTCGGGGTGGAACGGCGTGTTCTTTTACGCAAGATAGCGGCGTGCGAGA
This sequence comes from uncultured Candidatus Saccharibacteria bacterium, assembly GCA_964361355.1. Taxonomy (GTDB): domain Bacteria; phylum Patescibacteriota; class Minisyncoccia; order Ryanbacterales; family CAYHZD01; genus CAYHZD01. The sequence goes on from CAYHZX010000022.1 coordinate 5,708, forward strand.
TATGCGGTGGCACGGGGGTAGCGGCGGGGGCCAAGGAAACCACCTGCGGTCGTTGCAAAGGTTCCGGCACCATCCATAGCACCAAACGTTCTCTTTTCGGCAGTATCACACGGCTTGCGGAATGTACGGCATGCCGGGGGCGCGGCAAAATTCCTGAGCGCGTGTGCGAGACATGCCATGGCAAAGGCATACTTCCTAAAAGCGGAGAAGTGGTTATTGAAGTGCCCGTCGGTATTAAAGACGGCGAGATGGTTCACTTGGAAGGAGAAGGGGAAGCAATGATAAATGGCACGGCGGGCGATCTTTATGTGCGGATCCATGTGCGGCCGCATAAAACATTGCGTAGAGTCGGTCGCGATCTCACGATGAAATTGGATATTTCGCTCTCGGAGGCGCTTTTGGGAGGAGATCGCGAGGTAGAAACGCTTGACGGAACATTAAAAATTAAAATCCCCGTTGGTGTTACGGAAGGCGAGGTGTTAAAAGTGCGTGGCAAAGGAATTCCCGCCGCCCACGCGGGATCACCCTTTTTGGGGGGAGCAAACAGAGGCGATTTGCTTATTGAAATTCATGTGCGCTATCCACAGAAGCTCTCGCCGCGCGCCAAAAAATTAGTGGAGGAATTACGCGACGAAGGGTGGTGAGTATGCCCGGTAGAGCAATAGTGCATAGTTCCCGCCGCATGGTTAAAAAGAAAAACATTATTCATAATGCAATGTTGTCTTACGGGGTATGGCAGGCGGAGAATTCATGTTGCTCTTAGCGCTTGTCGCTTCCCTTTTCTTTTATGGGTTAAGCCAAAGCCGCGTTCAGCTTACTTTTCTTTTGATTGCCACATGGGTTTCTCTTTTGTTTGTGTCGCGTTTGTACCCATGGTTGATCCAAAACAAGATGCTCTCGTTTGCGAGCGGATACGCGGGGATAGCGGGAGGTGTTGGATTTTTACTTCTCGCTTTTCTTCTCCACATGTTTTTTCGGCGCGTGTTTGGAAGAGGCCATGCCGAGACCGCGGCATGGTGGCAGGTGTTGAGTATCGCGTTGCTGGAAGCTGGTCTTATCAGTGCCAGCCTTTTCGCTCTTTTTGACTTTTCTTCTTTTATAGCGCTTCCGCCTCTCGCGCATACGCTCATCGGATCGCCGCAGGCATTCATTGTCTGGCTTCTTCTGCCGCTTTTTGGTATTCTTCTTTTGGCGAAAAGGAGGAAGAGTTGAATGG
>CAYHZX010000023.1:0-1672 GCA_964361355.1 uncultured Candidatus Saccharibacteria bacterium
AAAAAACTTGCGGAGTTAGGGGCACAACTACTCATTGAAACGATACCAAAATGGCTTGCCGATGAAATAACGCCGCGCCAACAAGATCATAGCAAAGCGACCTACACAAAAATCATCGCGAAAGAAGACGGGCATATTGATTGGCACAAATCAGCCGAGGAAATCGAGCGCATGGTACGCGCGTACACGCCATGGCCGTCCGCGTGGACCCTATTAAACAAAGATGGGAAAGAATTGCATGTAAAAATTCTGAAAGCGCAGACTACTCACGCCCCCCCTGTTTCCCTCCCTCCCAGTACTATTATCAAACAAAATAGCGACTTAATAGTCGCTTGCGGTGAGGGATTTCTCCTTATCGAAGAAATTCAAGTGGAGGGAGGAAAGCCCATTAGTGGGGAGGAATTTCTTCGCGGCTACTCTGCTGTTTCTGCTTTTCTAATGATGAAAGCATAGTTTGTCATTTTATCATAGCAAAAGGACTGCTCTTTAATGGCAGTCCTTTTGTGCAGAACCGTCTGACGTTTCTACCGGAACAAATCAAGCAACGGCGAGAGAATGAAGCTCACTATCTGACCGAGAGGATTTGAGGCACTAGGAGGCGGAGGAGGCGGCATAATGGTTGGCGGAGGAGCGGTATGGGAAGGTTCAGTATAGGTCGGAGGCGGTGTTGTGGTCGGCGGAGGAGTAGTGGTTGTGGAAGGTTCAGTATATGTCGGCGGTGGCATAGTAGTGGGCGGAGGAGCGGTAGTAGTAGAAGGCTCGGTGTATGCCGGAGGTGGCGCGGTTGTTGTTGGGGGAGGAGTTGTCGTAGTGCTTGCACACGTCGACCCGTTCCAATACGTTCCCGAAGGACACGCATGAGTGTCAGTAGTGGAAGGTTCAGTATATGTCGGAGGCGGTGTCGTAGTAGGCGGAGGAGTGGTTGTACTACTCGCACACGTTGAGCCATTCCAATACATGCCAGAGGGACAGCCGTGGGTATCGGTGGTGGTGGTTGGAGGAGGGAATTGGCCGGTCTGCTGCTGATACTGTTGTTGATATTGCTGTTGGTACTGCTGATCAAACTGCTGCTGGTATTGTTGATCGTACGGAGATGGAGCCCCTTGAAAACCGGGCTGTTGACCAGGGAATTGTCCGGGGGGCGGCTCAAACCCACCTTGGCCGGGTTGTTGTCCCGGAAATTGACCGGGGGGAGGAAATTCTCCCTGTCCTGGAAACTGTCCCTGTTGGCCGGGAAATTGAGAGGGAGTAGGCAGTGCTCCTGTTTCGGGCGGCGTGCCAATAGATTCTCCGCCGAGTCTTGTACATTCCGCTTTGTGATTTGGATCACTGCAATAGTTCAAACACTCCGCAAGGCCCATACATCCGCCCGGACCAGCGCCCTGAATCAATCCTTGATTAGAAGAACCTTCCCGGTGTTCGGTAACCGTAACTTCTCCATGCCGGAAGAAACTGCGGCATTCATCCTTGTGATCCGGTGAAGAACAGAAGCGCTGACATTCGACAGGACCCGCGCAACCGCCGGGGCCTCCGAATCCGCCACCTGAAGAAGATCCGCCAAACCCGAGAGGACCGGATCCTTGAGAACCTCCAAATCCAGGAGGACCAAACCCGCCGCCAGGGCCTCCGAATCCCGAAGCACCGAAACCAGCCGGACCGAATCCGCCTTGTG
>CAYHZX010000023.1:1772-6913 GCA_964361355.1 uncultured Candidatus Saccharibacteria bacterium
GGTCCAAAACCGCCCTGTGGAGGACCAAATCCTCCTTGCTGAAATTGCTGTTGGTATTGATCCTTAAATTGCTGTTCAAATTCCCGCGGATCAAAATCCGGATGGTTATAACTGCCAAATTTTCCGCTCGGATCAAAATCATCGAGCGAAGCGCCTTGTACATCTCGGGAAAAATCCTGAAACTTTCTAAAGTTTTCAAGTTCACGCTTCGCGTCTTCCTCGGAAAATCCACCTTGTTTTACCGCGAATTGGAGACATTCCTCGGTGCGTAAAGGATCGGAACAATACTGCTGGCAAGAGCGCTCATCGCGGCATCCGCCGGGGCCGCCTTGCTCTTTTACCGTCTGCCCAAGCTGTTTAAACTTTTCTATGTGTTGGAGCTGTTCGGGAGGAATCAATCCTTGTTCTTTAGCAAAATCAAAACATGCGTCCTGATTCGCCGGATTCTCACAAAAATCACGGCATTGCATCCCCTTGCATCCTCCGGGACCGCCTTGCGTGATCATCTTTTTTGCGATTTTGAGTTCTTCCGGAGGGATTAATCCATGCTCTTCAGCAAACGCAAGACATTCTTCCCCGTGCGATGGATCTTCACAATATGTCTCGCATTGCCTGCCACGACATCCGCCGGGGCCTTCCTCGGTAAGAACCTTGCGGGCAATCTTTACTTGCTTCTCATCCATAAATCCATTCTCTACCGCAAAATTAAGACATTCGTCTCCATGAGCGGGATTGTCGCAGTAGGTACGGCATGCTTCTTCTCCGCGGCATCCGCCAGGACCTTGTCCGCCTGTTTTTCTAATACGTTTTACTTCTTCTTCACCAAGAAATCCAGATTTTAGGCCAAAATCAAGGCATTCTTCCAGATGCGCGGGATCATCGCAGTAAGCGCGACATTCCTGCTCGTTTTTGCATCCCCCCGGGCCGCTCCCGAATTTCTCCAAAATTTCAATGCCTTTTCTTGCTTCACGCAGTTCATCCTCGCTTAAAATACCGTTCCGCTCGGCGAACGAGAGACATTCCTTAAAATGGTCGGCGTTTTCGCAGTATGCTTTGCATTCGGCTTCCCCGCGACATCCGCCGGGGCCTCCCTCAAGAACCGCCTTTGCCTGACGCAATTCGTCAGGCGAGATAAGATTATTCTGTTCGGCAAACGCGATACATTCTTCCAGATGAGCGGAGTCTTCACAATAGGCGCGACAAGCATCCTCGCTCGTGCATCCGCCCGGACCTCCCCGCTCCAACACTGCCGCGTGTTCGGCTTGATCTTCACTCGCAAATCCATTCGCTTCCGCCCATGCCGCGCATTCGGTGCCATGAGTAAGATCATCACAATAAGAACGGCATGCTTCTACCGATCCACAATTCCCCAATTCCGGGATCGGAAATGTGATGTCAAACGGATTTGCCGCTTCCGCGACACCAACAAAAAGAGAAAACGTTATTATGGCCATTGCGAGTGTTAACGAAGCAATCCGGTGGTTAGACAACGGGATTGCTACACTCCCTCCGTTCGCCTGCCTGCCGGTAGGCATGGCTCGCAATGACGTTAGTGATTGACAGTTCATAATTCTATTGCGCGAATGGATTAATTTTTACGTTCTCAAACGGATTGGTGGATATATCCTTTAGTGGATTGCTTGCGGCCGATCCAAACGGATTAGCTGCCTCGGCGGCGACTTTTTCCGCCGCTTTCGCGGCTTCTTCCGCATTTGCCTTTGCTTCCGCTTTCGCATCAGTCTTCCCCAGTTCTTTTCCTTTAGAAAGTCCCGAGTAATAACCGAGAATACTCCCGGCGAGCAAAGCGACAATCGCTACCGCAAGCCAGGTTACTTTTGATTGTTGCATATACGATAAATTAATAAATAAATAATTCGACGTTTTTTAATTTTTTTAATACTTAGCGTAATGATATTATATTTTATTCCCGCGTAACGCGCAATACCTCTTCAACGCTCGTGATGCCCTGCGCTGCTTGAAATATACCATCTTCCGCGATAGAAATCATCCCTTCCCCTCGCGCCTGCTTGTCAATATCGTCGGCAGACACATTTTTCATAACTAACTCTTTAATCGCGGGGCTCATGATGAGGACCTCGTGAATGCCGATGCGATCTTTATACCCATCAGGGCATTCCGATGTGGCTTTCGGGCGATAAAAGGGAATATGCTTCCACGCGGCGGAAGCATCTACAACCTTCTCTTGTTTAAGGAGCCAGAGTACGCGATCCATATCAACCTGTTTTTCTAATTCCGCGCGATCGGTGGCGGAAAGATAATATTCTTCTTTCTCCGGGCAAAGTCGGCGCACGAGCCGCTGGGCGATGATAATATCCACCGTGGAAGCAATAAGAAATTGCTCCGCCTTCATATCCAAAAGGCGCGGGAGCGCTCCGGCCGCGGAATTAGTGTGAAGGGTAGAAAGAACAAGGTGACCGGTAAGCGCTGCATTGATGGCAAGACCGGCAGTTTCGTTGTCACGGATTTCTCCTACCATAATAATATCAGGATCCTGGCGCACAAGCGAACGAAGTCCGTTTGCAAAAGTGTAGCCAATATCAGGTTTGACTTGTGTTTGGTTAACCCGCGGAATATGATACTCAATCGGATCTTCAATAGTGGAAATATTTACTTCTGGTTTATTGATAAGATCAATAATCGTATAAAGTGTCGTAGTTTTGCCCGAACCCGTCGGACCGGTTGCCAAAATCATACCCACGGTTTTTTTAATGCCTGCATGGATACGTTCAAGCGCTTCTCCATGAAAACCGAGGGTCTCCAATGAGAATCCTTTGGAGTTTTCGGGAAGCAAACGTAGAACCGCCTTCTCGCCATCATAGACGGGAATAATGGAAACACGAAAAGAAATGTCGTAATCTTCCGTTTCAATCTTAAAACGTCCGTCCTGGGGGAGCCGGTGTTCGTCCAGTTTTAAATTCGCCAGGACTTTAACGCGCGCGATAATGCCGGTTGCCACTTTGCGCGGAAGCGTCATGGCGTCGTGAAGCAAGCCGTCAATGCGGTAACGCACGATTACTTCGCGCTCGCGCGGCTCTATATGAATATCGGAAGCACGCTGTAAAATTGCGTGGCGCAAAAGGGTATCTACTACGCGCACAATAGGAAGATCCGCCTCCCCTTCGGAAACCCCTTCCGGAATAGTCCCTTTCCCGCCTTGACGCGCAAACCGCGAGGCAGATTCTTTTGCTCCCGCCGGCTCTCGTTGTAGAATTTCCTTAAATTCCGCGGCAAGCGATTCGCGGTATTGAGTAAGCACATGACGCAAAGAGGCCTCATTGGTAAGCCGCGGTTTAATAGTGAGCCCCGCCTTTTTTTTGATAAAATCAATGGTCTCTAAATCTTCGGGATCAAGCATAGCGACCTCAAGATCTTTGCCTGATTTTCGAAACGCCACAATGGTATGTCTGCGGGCAATCGGTTCCGGAATAATGCGAAGTACCGCTGGTTCTATCGTGCTTTTTTCAAGATCCACATACGGAATACCTAAAATATACGCCTGCAAGCGCGAAAGGTCATCTTGTTTTAATTTTCCGGACGCAAGAATGAGATCGGTAATTTTCTTCCCTTTCTCCGCCGCTTCTTTGGCAAAACGATCAAATTCTGTTGTACTCACCAACCCCGCATCAACAAGAAACGCTTTGAGTTGTTGTGGATCAACACGCATAATGTTCGTAGCATGTAGTATGTATCATGTATCATGGAAAAGGGGAAATATAAAAAATGCAAAAATTCCCCTAATACATGCTACCTGCTACATACTACTTCAATGCTTCTTCCACTTTCTGCGCGATCTCTTCCAGCGAGTAGTTCGCTTTTACCAGATATGTGGTAGTGCCCAGTTCCAGCGCCTTTTCCACGTCTTCGGAATTTTCCAGATTGGTAAGCACAATAACGGGAAGATTTTTGAGCTCGGCGTCGCTTTTCATTTCTTTGAGCACCTCAAATCCGTGCTTTTTTGGAAGCACTAAATCAAGAAGTACTAAATCTGGCTTCGTCGCACGCATAAGCGTTAGTCCTTCTTCGCCGTCCATTGCCTGCAATAGTTGATACCCTTTCCCGGCAAAAATCGTTTTAAAGGATTCCTGCAGCGCCGGCTCGTCTTCCACCAATAAAATTTTTTTCATAATAACGGCAATGTTTACCCGCTTAATGGAAGGGTAAACCAAAATATCGACCCTTTTTGTAATTGAGACGCCACGCCAATGGATCCGCCATGCGCCTCCACAATTGCTTTGGCGATAAAAAGACCCAAACCAAATCCTTCAGTGGTTAAGCGCGTATGCTCATCGGCACGGAAAAATTTGGTGAAAAGTTTTTTTTGCATATCTTTGGCGATACCCGGACCTTCATCGCGCACCCTCACATGCGCCCCATTCTTTCTTTGTTCAAGCAAGACAGCCACCGCACTACCCGACGGGCTATAACGCAACGCATTGTCAATAAAATTTTCTATCACCCAGCGCAGACGGATCGGATCTCCCGTTATTATTACGGCATCGCTTTCATTGCATGTAAGCGAGAGCGTAATATTTTTTTCTTCCGCCAGCACCTGAAAAGAATTATGCGCCCGACGTACTAAATCCCGCAATGACACACTCTGTTTTTTCAACACCAGCGACTTATCTTCAATGCGATTCACCTCAAGCATCATGTTGATCATGCGAAGAACTTCTTCTGTCTCCTGCCGGAGAAATGGAATATCGTCCCCCGCCTTCGCCTCTTGATTATCGATCGGGGCTTCCGCCGTCACTGAAGTTTTGAAGCCCGCCATGTGTTCAAGCCGCCAGCGAATGTTGGTCAATGGCGTGCGCAGTTGATGAGACATAATGCTTACAAATTCGGCTTTAGCGCGCGAGGCCTCCGCGACTCGTTCAAAGGACTTGGTGATAATATATCCTACCACAAAAAGAAACGCGGTAACAAAGAGCACGATAATAGCGACAATGTGCGGGTCGGCGTAGCGGCGCGCCATTACATTCGTTGCCACCATCGCGGCAACAATAACCACGCCCATTATAATAAACAAAAATTGTGGGCAGGAAAAAAGCGGCACGCGCCACTCTCGGCATTGCGCGACTACGTTTAAGCTGCCAAAAAGGCGATTCATGTTTCTAGTATAC
>CAYHZX010000024.1:0-1142 GCA_964361355.1 uncultured Candidatus Saccharibacteria bacterium
TCGTAGGCGCGTTCGCCAAACGAGGATTTTTCGATTACGGTGGGAATAAGCATGGATTTTTATGTATTTCGTAATTCAAAGACTCTCTAATAATTCAAATACTTTTCCATTGCGAATAATACCGTAAGCATACGATTCAAGGCGATTTTTGTCAAGATGTTTCTGTTCCTCTGGCGCGTAGGCAGGAAGCATCTGCCTTACTCGCTCCTCCACCTCTTGAGGAGACGGATCAATATGTTCTCGTTTAGCGATCTCCCGCAATACAAGCCCAAAACGGGCTCGTTTATCGGCTTCGCCGTCAAATCCGTCGAGAATTTCTTGCTCGTTCTTTTTTATATGCGCTAAATAGTCCTCCCATTTCAATCCTATGGCTTCCAAGCCCGCGCGCAGTTCTTGCGCCATTTTTATTTTTTCCGCTTCTTTCAAAACAGCGGGTAATTCTATACTACTCTGCGTAGCTATAGCTTCAAGCAACGTAAGCCGTTGCTTTTCTTTTATTCTTTCTGGGGAATCTTTTTCTGTTTTGTTTTCATTTTTGCCATCCTCCTCCATGGATTTCTCTAAAAATCCAGCGCGCCCCGTTAGAACTTTTTCTAACGGGGCGCGCATTCCGCGCGCGATGTCCTGATACGCCGGCAGGACTACTTCCGGCAGCACCGCAACCCTTGCTTTCCACTCAAGAGGATTGCCGCGCGCGAGTTTGAGTATTTGAATATCGGGAAGTCCAATCGCCTGAACACCGGCCTCCTCAATCGCTTTTGGCCACGCCTGCCCCAACGCGAACTCCGCGGCCCGATGCAAAAGCCGATCCTCTCCTATCTTTCGTGTCACCATCTCCCCGGGCGCCTTCCCTTTGCGAAACCCCGGAAGTTCTGTTTCCGCCACCGCCTCTTTTACCGCCTTCTCCCATGCTCCCTCCAAATCCTGTGCTGAAACCTCGCCCGCCACCTCCACCTCCGAATGCGGAAGGTGTTTTATAGTAACTGCCATATTTATCACTTCTTTCTTATTGAAATTAATCCGAGATCTTTACAAATTTTTTCGGCAAGAAAATCATTAATAACTTGATGCCGTGGCACCGAAGAGGTTCTTTCCTATCGCTATACTACGATTAGTTTCCAAAATAAGCTGAAGAGCTTCTT
>CAYHZX010000024.1:1242-6666 GCA_964361355.1 uncultured Candidatus Saccharibacteria bacterium
TTCTTTCCTATCGCTATACTACGATTAGTTTCCAAAATAAGCTGAAGAGCTTCTTTCAAATTTTTTTTTGCTTCTTTTAATGTTTTCTCTTGCGCATTTACGCCGGATATCTCCTCAACCCATGCTATAAACCACCGCCCTCGTTTTTGATATACTGCAGTAAATTCACGATTGATAATTGCCATAGTATAAATACTATCTTAACTTACCCCCTATTTGCACCGAATTTTTTGACGGTGTGGCGAGAATAAATCCTTCCCCGTCGGTATTCGCAAACCCCAACGTCAACACTTCTGAGACGAAAGGCCCGATTTGTTTCGGAGGAAAATTGACTACGCCCATTGCGAACATCCCTAAAAGTTCTTTTTTTATATGTGCTCCCACCAACCCCGCGCTTGAAGTTTTTATGCCAATCTCCGGGCCAAAATCAATTTTTAGTTTAAAAGCCGGCTTTCTCGCCTCTGGAAAATCCTGCACATCAATAATTTTTCCTAACCGAATATCAACTTTTTCAAAATCTTCGTAAGTTATTGTTGTCATAAAATATTTATACATTTCCCCAATCTTTTGACGAAATACCTGCTTGGTGAAGAATCTCAGAAAGAAGATGTCTTGAAATATCGCCTTCGTGCGGATTTGGAACTCTGACTTTTAAATCGCCGCGCACCATAAACAGGTGACGGCCGCCAGAATAAGGTCCGTCAAATCCTAATTGCTTAAATGTCCGAATGAGTTTTCGCCAACTAATATTTTTAAGCATGCGCAAGTTCACGCCTATCAAATCTCAGTCGCAATCCGGGTACTTTTTCTTGCTCGTGAACCTTAAGAAGTAACCAATCCTCCAATACTTCTCGAAGCTCCTCTCGACAATCCTCTAAACTTTTTGCATTTGCCCATACTCCCCGAATTCCCGGGATTTCACCAAAATAGCTACCGTCCTCCAGAAGCTTATATTGTGCATCTTTTAACTTTTTAGCAATAAATTCATTCAACATAAATTTATTATACCAAAAACCCGACGATGAGTAAAGCGACTATATTGACCACCTTTATCATAGGGTTGATGGCGGGGCCGGCGGTGTCTTTGTAGGGGTCGCCCACGGTGTCGCCCGTGACCGCGGCTTGGTGCGCGAGCGATCCCTTCCCGCCTAAATTTCCTTCCTCAATATATTTTTTCGCGTTGTCCCATGCGGCCCCTCCGGAAGTCATAGAAAGAGCCACAAAAAGGCCGGTGGCAATGACCCCCATTAAAAGGCCGCCGAGAGCGGCAGGTCCCAACGCGAACGCAATGAGAAGAGTGAGGGCTATCGGGAAAAGTGATGGCATAATCATTTCGCGAAGAGCCGCTCGCGTGACAATATCCACTGCGCGCGCGTAATCCGGTTTTGCCGTCCTTGCCATAATGCCGGGGATCTCGCGAAACTGCCGTCGGACTTCTTCTACCACAGCGCCCGCGGTCTTCCCCACCGCCCGCATTGCCATGGAGCTGAAAAGATAGGGAATAAGCCCGCCCACAAAAAGCCCCACCACCACATACGGATCGGCAAGTTCAAAAAATATTATTTTGCCGCGCTCAAGGAGGGCTTCGGTGTAAGCGGAAAACAGCACGAGTGCGGCAAGGCCCGCGGAGGCAATAGCGTATCCTTTGGTAACCGCTTTAGTCGTATTTCCTACCGCGTCTAAGGAGTCAGTCGCCGCGCGTATGTGATCAGGAAGGCCTGCCATTTCGGCGATTCCTCCCGCGTTGTCCGTAATAGGGCCAAACGCGTCAATAGTAATAATAATACCGGCAAGAGAAAGCATGCTTAAGGTGGCGAGTGCGACACCATAGAGACCAAACAAAAGATAACTGCCCAGCATCGCTGCCGCGATGGCAATAACCGGAAGAGCCGTTGCTTCCATGCCCATGGCTAATCCCATAATCACATTGGTGCCATGGCCCCCTTGTGAGGCACGCGCAATTGTTTGGACTGGCCGGGCACGTTTTGAAGTATAGTATTCGGTAATGAGCATCATGGCCCCGGTAAGCAAAAGTCCAATAAGAAGAGAGCCGAAAAGCGCCGCCCATTCATTGGGAAAAAACCATCGGGAGAGAATAATGTGGCCTGCCCCGCTTACCACACCGGCCACCGCGAGCGCGCGATAGAGAGCCGGCATAATAGCGCGATCGTTTTTCATCCACGAAGCAAATGATCCGACAAGAGAAGCAACGAGTCCGATGCCCGCTACCAAAAAAGGAATGATGACGGGATGGCCCGTTTGATTTCCCACGAGGAGGGCCGCGACCAAGCTTACCACATATGTTTCAAAAAGATCCGCGGCCATGCCGGCGTCGTCCCCCACGTTGTCCCCCACATTGTCCGCGATCACGGCGGGATTGCGCGGATCATCTTCCGGAATGCCGGATTCCACTTTTCCCACGAGGTCAGCGCCGACATCGGCAGCCTTCGTATAAATACCGCCTCCCAGCCGCGCGAATACCGATATAAGCGAGCCGCCGAATCCAAGCCCGATCATGCCATTCATATCGCCAAATATAATCCAAAAAAGCGCGGTAACCAAAAGGGCAAGTCCCACCACAAGGAATCCCGTGACTGCCCCACCCCGAAATGCCACGGCAAACGCGGGTTTAATACCTTCATGGGCGGCTTGCGCTACGCGCACATTAGCAATAACCGCGGTTTGCATTCCTAAAAACCCTGCCGCCGATGAAGCAATAGCGCCTATCAAAAAGCCGAGAGCTACGAGAAATCCAAGGCCTGCCCAAAGAAGTGCGGCGATACCAATGCCGATGGGGGCTATAACCACATACTGGCGTTTAAGATAGGCGAACGACCCTTCTTGGATAGCGCGGGCAATCTCTCGCATCGCAGGGGAACCTGCCGGGAGCTGGGCGATACGCCAGCGCAAAAAAAGGGCGTACGCGATGGCGACGAGAGCAACGATGAGTACGACAAAAAAAGATATCATATGATTATTCCGCTTGGCGTGATTTTATTTCAATTTTCCATCCGGTTAATTTCGCGGCAAGCCGCACGTTCTGCCCGCCTCTGCCGATTGCCAGAGAATATTGGCTTTCGTCGACGATCGCTGCGGCAAGCACGCGATCCGTATTAAGCGTAAGGTGCTCTATCTTCGCCGGCGAAATCGCGTTGATGATAAAAATTTCCGGATCTTCCGACCATTCCACCACGTCAATTTTTTCTCCGCCCAATTCGCTGATAACCGTGTTAACGCGAACACCTTTTTGACCCACGAGCGATCCCACCGGATCAACCCCTTCGGCGTGCGAGGCAACGGCAATCTTTGAGCGCGATCCTGCTTCGCGCGCGATTGCTTTTATTTCCACAAGCCCTTGCGCGATTTCTGGCACTTCAATTTCAAATAATTTTATCACAAAGCGCGGATGGACGCGCGAGAGATAAATGCCTGTCCCTTTGGGACCTTTTTCGGTAAAGACCACGAGTGCTTTAATGCGCTCGCCAACCCGATAGCGTTCGTGGGAAACCTGCTCGGCGTGCGGTAGAATAGCAATCGTGCGGCCCACATCCACAAACACATTTCGGCCGTCGATGCGTTGCACGACACCTGAAATCACCTCCCCTTCGCGGTTTTGGAATTCTTCCCATACCGCGTCGCGCTCCGCTTCGCGCAAGCGCTGGATGATGACTTGTTTTGCGGTTTGTGCCGCAATGCGCCCGTAATTTTGCTGCGGCTCTAAAGGAAACGTAAGCTCGTCTTTTAGCTTGACATCTCTTTTTATTTTGCGCGCTTCCTCAAGCATAACATGACGTTCCGGATTAAAAAATATTTTTGGCTCTTCCGTTTCTTCCCCCGTTTTCGCTAAAGCTCCCGCCTTCGCCAAGGCTTCGGCGGACAAGTCGCGGGGCAAGTCTTCCTCCTCTTCCTTACGCAACATAGACTCATCTACCACAATTTTCACCTGTTCAAAAGATGTCGCTCCTGTCTCTATGTCAAAATGCGCGCGCACAATCTGCCCGCGCTCTCCGTAATCGCGTTTGTAAGCCGCAGCTAAGGCCATTTCAATGGATTCAATTACCTTTTCTTTAGAAAGGCCTTTTTCTTCCGCAAGCTGCTCTAACGCGTTTTTTATTATTGATAAATCCATGATATTATATTGTAGAAAATCCCGCTTTCGGGCGGGAATAAAACCATTCAAAGCAGGAGCAATAATGGTAGTATAGCGCCTCCGCAAAACCGCGTCAAGGTTGGAGGGTAAACAATATAATTTTGTATAAAAATGCCTGGAGTCCCTTTCAGAACTTCAGGCAAGGCAACACAAAATTCTTCACATTACATGTAGGCATTTACCAATTTTATTATTTCTCGGAGATCTCGTTCTTTCTGTTGTCCTCGAGTGTGCAGCTCTCCGACATTGTATGCCCAACCATAGTCTAGATATTTTATGAGGATTGCAAATGGAGAATCCTGAGGGACCTTTAATAGATAGCCCAGATCATAACTATTGTTAGAAATCAAACATTTCTGAAACCTTGATCGGGACTTCTTTAAGCTATCTAAGGCCTGTTCGATCAACTGAAGTCGGCCTTTCATAGGCAGCAAGCGAAAAATCCAGTAGAACTGCCAATTACAGGACTGCCTAGTAGCGTTATAGAGATTGGCATACTCTGTAACTACTAACTCAGGCGGATATTGCTGCAACTGTTTCCAAAGGTCACATTCTGGGTCAGCTTTTCTTAATCTGCAAAAGCTTTCCAACAGACTCCCTAAATTTGGATCCATTAGTCTTTCCTCCTTCTCTTAAAGAGCAGTTTTAAGTCACAAGTAGTTTACTATATGAATATGGACATGTCAAGTAACTGTATCGGCGCCGCTCTTTTTTGCGATTTCCTGCTCTAAAAAGGCGATAAATTCCTCAAGATTCTTTCGTGATTCGTTTCTTGATTGTTCGGTATCTAACGTCATGACAGCTCCCATGCCAACGGCGTACTCCCAATCTCTTACCTCCTCACTCGGATCTCCAAAAAGCTTGATGTACGTTCTGAAAAGTTCCGTTTCTCTCAGGTAAAGACCGTCAAGAATTAATTCATTTGCCTCTTTTGTTTCTTCGACAGGATCTCGTTCCATAAATACTCCTTCTTTTATATCTAGCTTATCTGCAATATACATGATCAAAGAATAGAAATCAATATTTTTTGAGCTGCTCTATCCCCTGCGTTAAGCTCACGCGCGGTTGCCAATGGAGAAGTTTTTTTGCTTTACGAATATCCGCACGGGTTTCAAAGACCTCGTTTTTGCGAGCGGGCGCTTTGATACAAGGATAATTTTTCCCTCCAATAAGAAAGGCAAGTTCCTTAATGGAAGCGTTTTCTTTTGTGCCGATATTGATAATTTCTCCGGCTCCCACGCGCGGGGAATCCATCGCGAGCAGGTTGGCGGCTG
>CAYHZX010000025.1:0-3400 GCA_964361355.1 uncultured Candidatus Saccharibacteria bacterium
GCGGGATTTGGTATTTTGCTTGTCCGTTCTGTTATTAAAGAAGTAAAGAACCGCGAAGAATTGGAACATTTAACAGAAGAGCTAAGCGGCGCGAACGAAGAATTAAAAAAACTGGATAAGGCGAAATCGGAGTTTATTTCCATCGCTTCCCACCAGCTCAAAACGCCGCTCTCTATTATTAAAGGATATATTTCTATGATGCAGGAGGGGAGTTTCGGGCGTATTACAAAAAAAATAGCGGAGCCCCTGCGAAGAGTGTATCTTTCCAACGAACGCCTTATTAAATTGGTTAATGATTTGCTTGATCTCTCGCGCATGGAGGGAGGGCGCATGCGCTACGATATGAAACCGACACAATTTTCTGTCATTATCGCCTCGGTGCTGGAGGAATTCCAGCAGATCGCGCAAAGCAAAGGGTTGGTACTTCGTTTTAAGAAAGAAAAAGATGATCCGCTTGTGCGCCTCGATGAAGAAAAAATGCGGCAAGTGGCGTTTAATTTGATAGACAACGCGGTGCGTTATACGCCCAAAGGAGGATCTATCACGATAACTCTTACCATCAATCCATACCATCTTCTTCTCTCTATTGCCGATACCGGCATCGGGCTTGATAAACAAGAAATTAACTCGCTTTTTCAAAAATTTGTAAGAAGTAAAGAGGTGGCGCGCATCCATACCGAAGGCATCGGTCTTGGCCTTTATGTGGCGCGCCGTATTGTAGAGGATCACGGCGGCAGGATTTGGGCGGAGTCGGCAGGCAAAGAGAAGGGGAGCGCCTTTTTTGTGGAGCTGCCAATTAAAAAAATAGCGGTATAAAAAAGAGGCAAAAATTATGCAAACATTTCTTTGTGCTTATGTGTCTTCTCGGTTGGGCACATGAGAGTAAATAGTCTAAAACCGATCTGGCCTGGGGCGGATTTATCTGTCTCAGGCCTTTTTCTTTGAAACAATACCCATCCAACGTAATTGGATGTCGGTATTTTTCTTCGGATACCACATATCGTCGTAGTCCATCCATAGCCGCATAAACATTATTTTATCCATTTTTACCACTGTGCCCGTGTGTGGATCAGCAAGTTTTATAAAATTTTTACCGACTTTCTCGACAACACTAAAGTGTCCAATATACCCCCCAAGCATCCACGAAACGACGATGACTTTTTTTTCAGCATTATATCGAATCAGATTACCCCACCGCGCATTTGCTCTTTCTTTTACATCAAGATTGAATTTTTTGAGGGTACGCACGAGATCTGCATTTGAAAGGCCGTCTTTTTCCCTATACTCTGAAATTGAGGCAATTTCTTTAAATGTATGCCGCACACCGAAATAATTTAAGACCATCTGAATGACGGTAGGACCACAAGCCGAATCATCTCGTTGTTTGATTGGAGATATCTTCATAATAAAGTGATTATAGCACGAGACAAAGTTTTCTTTAAGCAAATCAAAAATCCGCCGCGCCCGAGCGTTCCGCCGGAGTGAAGCGGAGGCGGTCAATCAGGATTTTCCGCAAAATGGGTTCTTACTTTTTTAAACAAACACCACCATTCGGGAAATTGCAAGCAACTTTATTCGAAAAGGATTACATGCTTTTGTTGATTTTGACTACCATATCTTGCCTATGCCGTAGTTTGTAGCCAATTGAGCGAGATATGCATTATGCAGGTTACAAAAAAATACGATGGTGAATAGTGGATACCGGCATCGGTCTTGGCCTTTATGTGGCGCGCCGCATTGTAGAGGATCACGGCGGCAGGATTTGGGCGGAGTCGGCAGGCAAAGGGAAGGGGAGCGCCTTTTTTGTGGAGCTACCGATTAAGAAGATAGCGGTATAAAAAAGAGGCTGTCGGATGACAGCCTCGCGAGGTTTTTACAACGCCGCCGCTTTCTGCCACGGCCGCGATTTTTTCTTTCGCGACTGATCACGCGACTGATCAGCATCAGCAGATTTGTCGTACACCGCCCACTCAAGAAGTGGGGCCATAAGTAAGAGCGTGCTCGCCAAAATCAGTAGAAGCATAACGATGACTATCATCCCCATCTCCCGGATTGGCTGGACAAACACGAAAACGGCGAGCGGGGCAAATCCGCCAATATTGAGAAGGCAGTCCTTGGCGGTGAGCAGTCCTTCTGTGCGGTAGGTAGCCGCGCTTGCGATGGCAGAATTGCCACACTCACGGAGATTTTCAAGAAATGATTTGAGATAGTGGATAATAAAATCTCCGCAAGCGGTTACCGCCATCGCCATGATACAGACGGTGACTACGTCAAGCGGCTTGCCCGACAGCCACACGCCTAGAAGGATAAAAGACAAAGAGAGGTGGAATGGAAGACTGGCAAGGTAGGCGCCCTTCCAGGGGGATAGAAGCCATCCGCTCGTTCGCTGCCACCACAAAAGAAGAAAGAAGAAATAGATATAAACGACTACCACGGCAGAAACAATGGAACGAAGCATGCCCTCAGTGACGAATGTGGCAACCTGCGAGAGTGTTGCATTTCTCCCATAGATAAACAAACGAAATTCCGGGTAGCGATCTGCTATTTTTCGCATGTCTTCCAGGAGATGCTTTACGGCAACATCGGTGGGCGCTGCCGTGCCGATAAAAATCGGAATGCCGTCTATTTGTTTGTTGGGGCGTTGATGGACAAAAAGAGAAAGGAGATTGCGGCTTATAAGATACTCCCTCGTATAACCCCAGAAGGTCTCGGTTTCAAATAACGTTTCCGGCAAGCGCGCGCCGCCTCCCTCAAGGTATACCCCCGTCGTGCGGGCAAACGCGTCCAGCACACTAGAGGTGAAGCGTACGCCATCAAGACGCTCTATCTCGGTGAAAAAGCGATGCGCCCGTTGCAACACGGCAATATCTTCAAATTTTCCTTCCGGCACCTCAAGATAACCATAGAAGTAGAGAGCGCCTTGATTGCCCTTCTCTTGCAAACGGCGTAAATCATCGGCAAGCGGCGTGCCTTCAAGATATTTGATGGGGTCTGTGCCGGTTGCGATCATGCCACCCGCAAGAAGAATAACCGTAATCCCAAAGATTCCTGCCGCAGTTCCACAAATCAGGCGCGGATACGGACGTATGCGGGAAGCAAGAACGGAACATCCCATAAGCAACCGAGTAAATCGTTGTTCATAGCGGCTTGGAAGGTTGGCGATAACCGTCTCTTTTGTTTGTTTTTCTCCCGCAAGCATAGAGAAGAGGAGAGAGAAAAACGCTACCATCGTAATCCCGACTATTCCCACCACTCCAAGCTCCACGAGCGGCCGCACCTGGAATCCCGTCGTAGCCCCCCAGGGAAGGGGAATAGGCAAGAGATTGCCGAATGCGGCAATGCCGGTGAGCACCGTCACGGTAAAAATAACATTTTTCACGCGACGATCCTCGTAGATGCG
>CAYHZX010000025.1:3500-4702 GCA_964361355.1 uncultured Candidatus Saccharibacteria bacterium
AGCAGCCAGTGCATGGCGGGCCGCGCAAAACTCCAACCAATTCCCACGGTATGAGGGAAAATGCGCAAGTCCCAATTCCACCAATTGAAAAATCCCGGCGGTTTCTTTCCCACCGCTTCTAAGAGTTGATGCAACGCGTCAAGCTCCAAGAGATGGGCCGGTGGCGCTACGACGGTAATGAGATTGTCTTCGCCGATGTAGGGCGCAATCAGAGGATCGCGTCGCGCTTCGGCTAGTTGTTCCCCCGATATCTTCTCGGCGGGAGAGATACAATCTATGAGCGGTGTGTCAAGAGTCCATTCTCCTTCTTCGCGCACATGGGGCAGGCGAGATGGCCCTAAAACATACCAACCCTTCTTTTCAAGCGGAGCCACAAGAGTATGAAGCCGGCATATTTCGTTTTCCCAACCTATGTCGGTGCGAAAAAAGAAATACTCGCCGCCAAGCCGCGGCATCTTCTCCCGCACATACGCCTCCGCCTCGTCCACGTCATTTTTTACGAGAAGTAATTTTTCTGTGGGAGCGCGCTGCTCCACGTATTGCCACGAAAAAAGCGCGCTGGCAGTTAGGCCGACAAACGCTACCACGATCATTACCCGTACCATTTTCATGGGGAAACCTCCTTTTTAATTGTCAAAATTAGTCATATTCTGCATACCATAATTTTAATCCCAAGTCAATTTGCGCGGATCATTCTATTTGGTAGGCTTACGAATATGGAATCCACTGAATATTATAAGAGTTTACCCCGCAAACCGATGGGCGCAGGTGCCCTCGTGTTAAATGCTCAACATCAAATCCTTTTGCTCAAGCCAACATATAAAGATCACTGGGTTTTGCCCGGGGGAGTAGTAGAGCTCAACGAGTCACCACGAGACGGTTGTATGCGTGAGGTGAAAGAAGAAACAGGGCTTGCCATCGCACTGTCGCAGTTGTTATGTATTGATTATGTTCAAGATGGAGAAAGGGAAACAATCCAGTTCGTTTTTTACGGCGGCATATTATCACAACAGCAAATAGAATCGATCCAACTCCCTCCGGACGAAATTAGCCAGTATCAATTCATCGCATTTGACGCGGCAATGCCATTAGTAAGTTATAAATTCCAGCGTCGTCTTTCCCATTGTCATAAGGCATTATTAACTTCTACAACTGTTTATCTCGAAAAAGGAGAGTTGGTAGGATGGTAGGTAGCAAAGAAA
>CAYHZX010000025.1:4802-6562 GCA_964361355.1 uncultured Candidatus Saccharibacteria bacterium
CTTTTTAAATCTTGATTTTAAAAAAGTGCCGCAAGAGTCTTCTTGATGCCCAAACGAAGCATGTCATCTGCTTCGTTTTTTTTGTTTTGATTGTCTTTTGCAACGGAACGAATTAAATCAGCCAAAGCTTTAAGGCTAATCTTTGCGCCGCGAATCTCTTTTAAAAAAGATCCTCGTTCTCGGATGAGCAGATTGACTAACATCTTCGCAACTTTTTCTACGAGAATCAATTCGATTTCCTTGTCTTTTTCAATCAATATTTCCTCCCCTTTAATAATGTTTGCGCACCAGCGAGGCACAAGGCGAGGCAATCTTTCCAGGTCCGTATCATATCCCGCAAAAGCTATCGGAACGCGGAGAATGCCTGTTTTATATCCTTGTTTTCCCATTTCAAATAAACGAGTCTCAAAATCTTTCTTTTGTTGTTCATAAAGTTTTTGAGCTGGATAGAGAGACACTTCGTGCGGCGATAAACCAAACAATTCACGAGAACTTATGATGATAAGTCTCATCTGGTAGTTTTTCGTCAGTTCAGCCGCGTGGTCAAAATCCCGATAATTTTTACTATTGATTGAAGGGTTTTTTTCAAGACGTTGAGCGCTTGGTTCTGTTGCTAAAAAGATGAGATCAGTCGGATGATCTTTTTCATGAGGGATATAATCTAAAAAATCCATTTTTAAATCCGTTAAAGACGCTTCCCATGGGTTATCTCTTAGATCAATACCGACTGTCTGCATGCCGCGGCTACGACTCTCGAGCATCAAAGCGGTGCCTATCTGTCCACTTGATCCGACAACAAGAATGCAACTGAAATTTTTCATATGATATGCTTCATAATTTTAACAAATTGTTTATTTTTTGCAACTTGGTACATTCAACTTTGAAGTGTTGCACTTCAAACTCTCTGCCGTAACGGGTTGGCATTGTCAACCCGTTTTTGTTACCCTCAACAACATGAACACAAAGTATATTTTCGTGGTAGGCGGGGTGATGAGCGGCATTGGCAAGGGGGTGGCGACCGCTTCCATCGCCGCGATTTTACAGGATCGCGGCTTTCGCGTATCATGCATGAAAATTGATCCGTATCTAAACGTGGACGCGGGTACGATGAATCCCATAGAGCACGGAGAGGTATTTGTTACCAAAGATGGGCTAGAAACTGATCAAGATTTGGGCAACTATGAACGGTTTTTGGGCCGCGCCTTAGCGCGGCATAATTATATGACCACCGGCATAGTGTATCAAAGCGTTATTGAGCGCGAGCGCAATTTGGAATACGGCGGCAAGTGCGTGGAAGTAGTACCCCATATTACCGATGAAATTCTCTCTCGCCTTGAGACCGCCGTGCGCAAAGATCGCCCGCATTTTTTGCTGGTGGAAGTCGGCGGCACGGTAGGGGAATATCAAAATCTTATTTTTTTGGAAGCGGCTCGCATGCTCAAACTCCGCCGGCCGGGCGACGTGCTCTTTGTGATGGTAAGCTATTTGCCAATCCCTGAAAAAATAGGCGAGATGAAGACAAAGCCCACGCAATACGCGGTGCGCTCGCTCAACACCGCCGGTATTCAGCCCGACATGATTCTCGCGCGCGCGTCGCGTCCGCTCGATGCACCCCGCAAACGCAAACTTTCTCTTTTCTGCAACGTAAGCGAAGAAGATATTATTTCAGCGCCCGACGTGGAATCTATTTATGAAATACCGGTAAATTTTGAAAAGGAACGACTAGGTGAGCGTATTCTTGCGAAATGCGGCCTGCCTCG
>CAYHZX010000026.1:0-3489 GCA_964361355.1 uncultured Candidatus Saccharibacteria bacterium
TAGAAAAGCGGGGTTATTTTGATACCTCTTCGCACATACAAACATCCGCTTCCTTTTGGTCCGTAAATCTTCCCGCCATTTAATACCATCAAATCCACGCCGATTTTGTCTACGTTGAGATCAAGCGCGCCACCGGCTTGACACGCGTCGGAATGTAAAAATGGTGTTTTTTCAATAATTTTGAATTTTGACTGCCAGCTGGCGGTTTGAATTTTTGACTTTTGTGCGCGGTACTCTCTCATAATCCTCGCGGTTGCAGCAACAGGCTCAATGGTTCCAATCTCATTATTCGCATACATTACCGATACCAAAATTGTGTCGGGACGCAAAGCGCTGCGCACGTCTTCGGGATTTACGAACCCTTCTTTATCTACCGGCAGATAGGTAATTTCAAATCCTTCTTTCTCGAGCGCCTTGCACGCATGGAGCACTGCGTGGTGTTCTATCGCGGTAACGATAATATGCCCGCGCGGCTTCTCACCTGCCGGTTTGCCGTATGCATGCGCAATGCCAAACAGCGAGAGGTTGTCTCCTTCCGTCCCCCCGCTCGTAAAAATAATTTCTTCTCTCCGACAACCCACCATATCCGCCACCTTCCCGCGGCTTTGATCCACGGCTTCTTTCGCACGCCTCCCTTCGCGATAGAGTCCGCCCGCGTTGCCAAATTCATCCGTCAAAAATAGCTCCATCGCTTCCTTCACGCGCGGGTCAATCGGCGTGGTTGCCGCGTGATCAAGATAGATTCGCTTCATAATCTCATTGCTGCGCTAAATACGCCGCAACCTTTGCATGGGTACCGATCATTAAACGCATAGTGTACTTCCCTTCCCTTCCTCTCTCTGATTAAAAGGCCGATCTGCCAGAGAAGCCGCAGATGATGAGATACCGTGGGCTGGGTTACGCGGACGGCATCGGTGATCTGATTAACGTTATACGCCGTGCCGTTCCGCATGGTTTTAATGATAGTGAGGCGCGTCTTGTCGCTTAATACCTTAAAGCACTGCGCGCAATTTTTCTTTTCTCGCCGCATATATCGATAATAGTCTATATATTAAAGTTTCCGCAACTCTTGACAAATTACTTACGACAAACGGAATAATCGCAAGGCATTTTCGCTTGTGGCATGTACGGCTTCTTCAAGCGCAATACCTTTGATTACCGCAATGCGCCGAGCGACTTCTTCCACGTAGAGCGGCTCGTTGCGCTTACCTCGATGGGGCACGGGAGCGACATAGGGCGCGTCCGTTTCAATCATGATGCGATTTAGGGGAACTTTTTTTATGGTGTCGTCGTATTGATTGGCAAACGTGATAACGCCGGTAAACGAAAGGTAAAATCCAAGATCAAGAAATTGTTTAGCTATTTCCCAATCCCCCGCGAAGAAATGAATGTCGCCGCCGATTTCATTCGCGCGTTCTTCCCGCAGAATCGCGAGTAAGTCTTCGTATGCGTTACGGCAATGAATCATTAACGGTCTTTTTACTTCACGCGCGAGCGCTACTTGTTTGCGAAATGTTTCGGCTTGTTTTTTCTTAATCTCTTCGGTATCTCTTAGCCGATAGTAGTCAAGCCCGCACTCCCCTATTGCCACCACTTTTGGATCAAGCGCGAGATCGCGATACGCTTGATAATCAAATTCTTCTTTGCGTGTGGTAAACCCCGGCACCCCATCCGCGGCATTCATCTCATCTCTATCAACTTCCATTTCCCCTAAATGAATCGGATGCAGGCCTACGGCCGCATACACGCCGCGCTCATAGTGCCGCGCGTATTCCACCGCACGGCGCGAAGTGTCTATTTGAGAACCCACTAAAACCATCCAGACACCAGCTTCCAGCGTTCGGCGCACCACCTCATGGCCGTCCTCCCGAAAGGCATTAAAATTTATGTGGGTATGGACATCAATAAGATAGGGTTTTGACATAAAATTGATGCTATTCATGTAAGCCGCTCAAAAAGCGGCTTTTTTTCTTTTCGGAATACCAATAATTCATTCCCTTTTTTCCGAAAAATCGTCTCTAACTGCTCTGCCGTCTTTGGCATAAAGGGTGCTGCCATGGCAGCGCTCTCTCGTAGTGCTATTCCCAATTCGTAAAGAATGCTCGCGGCCTTCTCTCGTTCCGTTTTTATCAACTTAAACGGCTCATAATGCTGAATATAACCGTCAAGCATCCGGTAAAAACTCCATAATAACTCAAGCGCTTCGGAAACCTGATATTCTCCCATCGCTCTTTGATAACGCCACATACATTCATTATTGAATAAGTCAAGAGGCGTAGTCGTCGTTCCTGCCTCAATATGCACCTCTTGAAAAGAAAGATGTTTCTCAAACCGTTCCGGAAGCGGAGGCGCCTTACCGGAGGAAACAACGCGGCCGTCAAAAAATTGCTCAATCATTCCCGCGATACGACTGACGAGATTACCCAAACCATTCGCAAGATCGCCGTTATAACCATGAATCAAACCATTCACGGTAATGTCGCTATCGGCAAATGGATTGACAAATTTCATCAAAAGAAATCGGAACGCGTCGGATCCAAACTGTTCAATCATCGCGTAGGGATTAATGACATTGCCGAGCGTTTTAGACATTTTTCTCCCGCCCGACGTGATATGACCATGCACAAGCAGTGTTGTTGGCAGTAGTAAGCCCGCGGCAAGAAGCATGCCCGGCCAAATCAGCGCGTGAAAACGCAAAATATCTTTTCCCATTACATGGAGATCCGCCGGCCAATAGCGCATGCCCTCCTCTTCCCTTCCGTATCCGAG
The DNA here is from genome assembly GCA_964361355.1 of uncultured Candidatus Saccharibacteria bacterium. Taxonomy (GTDB): domain Bacteria; phylum Patescibacteriota; class Minisyncoccia; order Ryanbacterales; family CAYHZD01; genus CAYHZD01. The sequence continues at coordinate 2,770 of CAYHZX010000026.1, forward strand.
TGCCGCAATATAATTCGTGAGCGCGTCGCACCACACATACATAGTTTGCGTTGCGTCACCCGGCACGGGAATACCCCACGAAATATCTTTTGACGGGCGCGAGAAACTTACATCTTTGAGCCCTTCTTTAAAAAACCGGAGCACTTCGTGTTTTCGCGTTTCCGGAATAATTCTTAATTCATTATTCTTAATTCTTAATTCTATATCTTTTGCATACGAAGAAAGACGAAAAAGATAGTTTTCTTCTTCAATTGCTTCCGGCGCTTTGCCGTGATCCGCGCATTTGCCGTCCGTCAAATCTTTTTCAGTTATGAAAGCCTCATGCCCTGTGCAGTAAAGCCCGCTATAGAAACCTTTATAGATAGATCCCGCCTCTTGCAATTTTTTCCACATCATCTGTGCTCCGGGCCAATGCTTTTTTTGATCCGAGGTGCGGATGAAATTGTCATTGCTGATCGAGAGTGCCGCGAATAATTCTTTCGCGGCTTCGGCATTTTGATCCACAAATGTTTCTATGGGCACGCCGGCCGCCTCGGCGGCCCGCACATTCGTCGCCCCATGTTCATCAGTGCCGGTCAAAAAAAATACGTCTTTGCCTTGCGCGCGTTGATAGCGCGCGATCACATCGGCAAGAATGGTCGTATATGCATGCCCTAAATGCAGTTTGGCATTTACATAATAGAGCGGAGTGGTGATATAAAATGTCTCTTTCGCCATGAG
>CAYHZX010000026.1:3589-6312 GCA_964361355.1 uncultured Candidatus Saccharibacteria bacterium
GCGGCAAAGTCGTCGATGATCTCGACAAGGACTACCGCGAGCGGGATGGCAAGAATAAAACCCATGAAGCCGCCCGTCTTCCCGCCGATTAAAAGCGCAATGATCGCAATAATGGGAGGGATGCCGATCGTTTTGCGCATCACCACCGGATAGATCAAATGATTTTCCAATTGCTGGACAATTATATAAAGAATAATGGCGGAAAGCCCTAAAAGCGGCGATTGGAGAAATGCCACGATCACCCCGGGCACGGCCGCAAGAATGGGCCCAAAAAACGGAATGATTTCAAACATGGCGGCAAGCAACGCCAACGTAAGCGCGAAACGCACTTGCAAAATAGTCAAGCCGATGTAGACTAAGAACCCCACAATCACGCCCAAAAGCAATTGGCCCTGCAGCCATTTTCCAAATTTTTCCTGCGTTCTCTGCCAAAGATTCACCACATAGTCTTCGTATTCTTTTGGGGTGATAAGATGCAAAAAGTTTTTAACGCCATTTTCTTGCACGGCAAGATAAAATGATATAACAATAACAAATACAAACGACGCGATTCCGCCAAAAATAAATGAGGCGAGCCCAAAAAATCCGGAGGCGAGCCCCCGCAAATAACTTTCAGCTTGAAGCACGGCATTCTGAAAGCTTGGCTCAAAATCCGAGAGCGCTAAAAACTCCACGCGCCCGGCAAGCTGTTCGAAGGCGCGTTGAATGAGAAGGGGCAGATTCACCAAACTGGCGCTTATATCTTCCAAGAGAGGCGGAATTAAAAAATACGACGCGAAACCAAACCCTCCTATCGCTGAAAGATAGATTGCAAGAACCGCAAGCACGCGCGGGATACGCCAACCCGTAAGCTTGCGCACTCCGGGCTCAATGGCGGAAGCGATTACCACCGAGAGGAGAATAATAGCAAGAATATCTCGAATAAGATAAAAAAACAGCAACGAAAGCGCTACGAGGGCCATGCGAAACATCGTGCTGGTGGTAATATCAATGCGGGAGAATTGAGGCATACGATTCTTTTTTATGAGGGCCAATAATAGCAACGCGCAGATTTTCAGGCGCGAAACAATATTTCGCCACCCTCATAATGTCATAGTGAGTGACGCGCTCAATTTTTGCAAGAATATCTTCGGGTGTTTCCACGCGGCCGCGCAGAAGTTCCTGCGCTCCCAAAAAACTTGCCACCTCGTCGCTTGACTCGAGCGCTATTGCCATTTTGCCGCGCACGTTTTCTTTAGCGCGCGTAAGCTCTTCGCGAGTAATGCCTTTTTCCCGCACGCGTTCAAATTCACTCATCATAAGTTTTATCGTGCGCGTAAGCTGGCTATGCGGCACGCCGGCATAGGCCACAAAATAGCCGGCATCGGTATAGGCCTGATGAGTCGCGTACACGGTGTAAGCAAGGCCGCGCTTCTCGCGCACCGCCTGCCAGAGCCGCGAGCTCATGTAGCCCCCCATTATTATGGCTAAAAGTTCGGCAGGCAAGCGATCAGTGTCATCCGCCAGAGAAAACCCATGCCCGCCTATCGTAAAATGCGATTGTTCGGTTTCTTTGTAATGGACGCGGAGACGCTCTTTTTCTTTTTCTTTTTTGAGCGGCTCGCGTTTTTTTGGATTGCCGCGCGGCATGCCTCCAAATGCCCGCTCAATCGCTTGGAGTGCCGCGCCATTGACGTTCGCATTGCCGGCCATGACCACCACGGCGTTGGAAGAAAGGTAATGTTCCCGCCAGTAGCGCAAAAAATCCTCGCGGCTAAACCGCCGGATATTTTCTTCGTTGCCGATAGTGGGCCACCCCGCGGGTTGATCGCCATAGAGAAGTTCTTCCCAATGCTCCCAGATGAGTGTCGTGGGCGTGTCGTTGCAGCGTTTTAATTCCTCAATCACCGGCCCGCGCTCTTTTTCAATCTCTTCTTTTTTTAGCAAAGGATTTTGGAGCATGTCGGCTACAAACGCAAGGGCGGCGGGAAAATGCGCGGCATCGGCTTTCACCCAATAGCCCGTCTCTTCGGCCGACGTAAACGCGTTATACTCAGCACCCAACATATCTAATTTTTTAGAAATCATGCCGGGCTTAGGATACGTTTTGGTCCCCTTAAAAAACATGTGCTCCAAAAAGTGGGCTAAGCCATTGGTTTTGCGCGATTCATACTTTGATCCGGTCCCAATCAGCACCAGTAACGTCATCGCGCGCGTCCCTTGCATGGGGGCCACAATCACCCGCATCCCGTTTGCCAATGTCTCTCGTTTAAATTCCATGCTTTCTTTCTAGCATAATTTCATTGTATAGTAAACAGCATGAACCGATTTATTTATCTTGCGATTTTTTTGATTATCATTCTTGCCGCCTTTCTGCGGCTTTGGGATCTGCGTGATATCCCGCCCGGGCTTTATCACGATGAAGCGATGAATGTCAATCAGGCGCGCGAGGCGTGGCGCGATGGCGATTTTAGTATATTCTATCCGGAAAATAATGGCAGGGAAGGGCTTTTTATCAATATCCAAGCGTTCTCACTTGCCGCGTTTGGCTTTACTCCGCTTGCCGCGCGGCTGCCTTCCGCACTATTCGGAATTCTTACCGTACTGGGCGTATTTTTTTTAACGAAAGAATTATTTAGGTCAGATCGCGTTGCATTATTTGCGAGTTTTTTTCTTGCGACCTCATTTTGGCATATTCTTTTCTCCCGTATTGGCTTTCGCGCCATCATGGCGCCGTTTTTTCT
>CAYHZX010000027.1:0-2368 GCA_964361355.1 uncultured Candidatus Saccharibacteria bacterium
TTTTTTAGGGGTAGCGTTTCCCAAATATGTTCGGTGATGAAAGGAAGAAACGGATGCAAAAGTTTTAGCGAAGTTGCGAGCGCGTGGAGAAGTACCGCCGGCGTTTCCGGTCCCGCGTCTTTTTTTGTCGCTTCCACATAGATACCGCAGAATTGATGCCAGAAAAAATCATAAAGTTCGCGCAATGCCTGCCCAAATTCGTACTTTTCTAAATGTTTATCAGTTATTTTGATAATGTTTTTTAATTCTTTGAGAATTTGTTTGTCGTATTTTGTGAATTTTTGAAGTTTGGCATTTGAAATTTGTTTGGTCATTGTTTCTTGGTTTTTGATTATTCCGTTTTGTGTGAACACAAAACGGCTTGCGTTCCATATTTTATTAAGAAATTTTTTCCCCGCGACAAGAGAGCCCTCGTCCCAATGAATATCCTGCGTACTACTTGCCTGCCACACAAGACCAAATCGGAGCGCGTCAACGCCATATTTTTCTGTCATGTCCATAGGATTTACCACATTGCCGATACTTTTTGACATTTTGCGTCCCTTGGCATCGAGAATGGTCGCGTGGGTATACACGGTACGAAAGGGAACGGATCCGGTAAACTCAATGCCCGAAAATATCATGCGTATAATCCAGAGGGAAAATATGTCCCGCCCCGAGGATATAAGATTGGTCGGATAAAACTTTTTTGTTTCCTTAGTTTTCTTAGGCCACCCGAGGGTGGCAAACGGCCAGAGCGCTGAAGAAAACCATGTATCAAGAACATCCGTCTCTCTGGGAAGGGGGACAGGATGCCCCCACCACAGCTGACGGGAGATGTTCCAATCTTTCACTTGTTTCAGCCACGCAAGGGCAATGCGTTTTCGTTGCGGCGGAATGAATATAATATGATTTTGTTTGATTGCGCGCGCGGTTTTTTCGGCAAGCTCTCGCATTGAGAGAAACCACTGTTCCGAGAGCAAGGGATCAATAATAGTCTGACAGCGTTCACATCGCCCCACGTTGTGGGTATAAGGCTCTTCTCGTTCAAGAAGATTGAGATCTTTCAATTTTTGTAAAACACGTTTTCGACATTCAGAAATTTTAAGACCCACGCAGAGGAGCCCCGCTTCCTCCGTCATTATTCCTTGTTCATTGATAATTTTTAACGAAGGAAGATTGTGACGCTCGGCAATTTCAAAATCAAGCGCATCGTGCGCCGGTGTTACTTTTATCGCTCCCGTGCCAAACTGCGGATCCACCGCCGCATCCGCGATAATAGGAAAAACGCGTTCTTGAATCGGGAGCATTATACGTTTACCCATCAAACTTTTGTAACGCTGGTCTTTGGGATTTACGGCAACGGCCGCATCGCCAAGCATCGTTTCTGGTCGTGTAGTGGCCACCGTGATAAAGCCATCATCTTTTCCCCGCGCTTCAAGGATCGGATAGCGAATATACCAAAGCGATCCTTGTTCTTCCGTATGGATTACTTCAAGATCAGAAATTGACGTTTGGCAGCGCACACACCAATTAACGATGCGTTTGCCGCGGTAAATTAATCCTTTTTTGTGATAATATTCAAACGCGGTTTTAACGGCTTCCCGATAGGGCTCATCCATCGTGAAACGTTTGCGCGACCAATCGCAAGAAAGGCCAAGGGCCGCGAGTTCATGGTCAATCGCATCGCCATTTTTTTCCATCCATTCCCTCATGCGTTCAAGAAACTTTTCTTTTCCAAGATCAAAGCGTGTTTTGTTTTCTTTGCGCAATTCTCGCTCTACAACATACTGGGCCGCAATACCCGCGTGATCTTTGCCGGGCAAAAAAAGCGTTTTATACCCCTCCATACGCCGTTTACGAATGAGAATGTCAGAAAGGACATTTTCCAACGCATGTCCCATATGAATATGGCCCGTGATATTGGGCGGCGCCATCGTGATGGTATAGGTATTACTACCGCTCGATTTTCTCATGGCAGATCGCTTTGGCAACCAATCTGGATTAAAAAAGCCCGACTCCATCTCGCGCCGATACATATCCGCCTCTACTACTTTTGGATCATAAGGTTTTGAAAAGTCTGGTTTCATGTGTTTACCTTGCCATAAAAAAAGAGCCATCACAAGCGAATATCGCCTTCAATGTCGGTGCGGCGGATTTGAATTCCTAAGCGCTCGAGGCGGTCAAGTACGGATTGATGCGGATGGCCGTAGCGATTTTTTGCGCCTACGGAAATAACGGCAGTATCAGGAGAGACGGCTTTCAAAAATGCTTCCGACGAAGACGTTTTTGATCCGTGATGGCCGACTTTAAGAACATCGGCGTCTAGCATATGAGGGAAAGAGGCGAGGAGTTGATGTTCCACGCGGCGTTCGGCATCGCCCGCGAA
>CAYHZX010000027.1:2468-6279 GCA_964361355.1 uncultured Candidatus Saccharibacteria bacterium
AGTTAGAAGAAAGAAAAATTCGTGAGATTCGCGAAGAATGAAATAATGGTGAGTTCGTAGGAGAGGAAAAGATACGCAAACCAACCGGGAATGAGAGCGAGAGTAGAAGAGAAAAAACCGACGAGGCCGGTTAAAAAACCGAAAAGCATTGCCCACGGGATGGTCATTAAAACAAGCGTATTTACCAAAGGCGAAATCCACGAGATTGTGCCGAAATTAAGCCAGATTAAAGGCAATACCGCGGCTTGGGCGGCAAGGGTAGTTGCCGCCGATGCGCGTAGCTGCAAAAAGTGGGGAATCCACCAAAGGCGTTTTTCCACGCGTTGCTCCCAGAGAACAAGGCCAATCGTGGCAAGAAACGAGAGTTGAAAGCCAAGATCGAACATGAGCACGTTGGGATTTATCCACACCATGGCGGCACCAGCAAAGGTGAGCGCGTTTTTTATTTGATAGGGCGTGCCCCATCGACGTGCGACAAGGACAAGGATTCCTAAAACGGACGCGCGCACCACCGAAGGTGCTGCCCCCGTCATCACCGCAAAAAGAATAACAAAAAGAGCGGGCAGTAAAAATTCACCGATCACTCCATACAAAAAAAGACGAAAAAGTTTTGCCACCGAGGAAGCAATAATCGTGATGTTATAGCCGGAGAGCGCTATAAGATGCGACGTGCCGGTGGCGCGAAACGCTTCGGTAATTTTTTCAGGAATACTCTCGCGCGATCCTATTAAAAGGCCGCCGAGAAACGCGGCATGCGGCTCCGGGATTGCGCGAGAAAACGATCGCGTGAATTGTTGTTTTAAGTAAAAAAGTTTCGTTTTGAGCGCGCTTCCTTGATTACGCGCGAGAATATGAATTCCCGGATAGTGCATCACCGACGTAATGCCATCTTTGGCAAGGTACGCTTTATAATCAAAATCAGGAAACGATGCAGGCCCTTCAAGATGTCCGCTCAATTCCAGAAGATCTCCATAACGCACTTCGGGGAAGTTGCGCGTAGTCACACGCGCTCTGCCGTTTATGATGTGCCAATTCTCATCGGTATCATGGCGGAAGGCGCTTGCCGCACTAAGAAAATGAGTGCGCGCGTCCCCCCGCTCCGGCTCGTCATCCACCACCACGCGGAGGAGAATTTTTTTTTCGTGGAGGTAGGGCAAGCCCGTATTACGAACCGCAGCGCCATTTATCTCATAGCGAATGATGCCCACGATTCCCGCGGCAAGAAAAACGCCCGCAAGTATCCACGGGTTTTTGAATGAGCCGTATTTATTCTTAATGATAACGCCAAGAAAAAACAAAATACCTGTAAGAATAAGAAAGATTGGGTAACGTATGCTTGGCAATGTAAAAAAAGATCGCCACACCACACCTCCGAGAAAAGCCGCCATCAGCCAGAAAAAAATCTGCGATTTATGCATGCAAAAATTTACTCCGTAATATGTGCTGCCTGCCTGCCGGTAGGCATGGCCTGCTCCATGCTACAATAAAGATCCCTGCTTCCTATCTAACGCTTGATTAACCAAACGGTCTGCGGCACGGTTTTGTGCTCTCGGCACATGGATAAACGACGCGTTGCCGCCGATATCAATAAGAAGATTGCGAATTTCCATGAATCTTTTTTGCAGATTTTCTCCCTGAATTTTGTAGCGATTGGAAAGCTGCTCTACGGCAAGCTCGGAATCCATGCGAATTTCAATCGCCATTTGTTTTACTTTCTCTTTGCCAAAAAGAAGTTTTATTTTTTTTAACGCGAAAATTACGGCTTGATATTCGGCTTCATTATTAGTGGCTTCCCCAATCGCCTCCCCGTAGCTTTTTATTGTCTTGCCTTTTTCATCTTGAATAACCACGCCAATCCCCGCGGGCCCCGGATTGCCTCGCGCCCCGCCATCCGTATAAATAACAAGTTTTTCCATAGCGTCAGCATATCCTTTTTATATGGTTAGGGAACTATTGACAAATTATTTTTGTAGTATTAATGTCCAGTATAGAAGAAGTCCTTGAGCCATCAAAGGCATAGTCTTCGTTTAGAGATGGGCAGGCCGCGGCCGCGCTCTTATCTATCCGGGGGCTATGCCTCTTTTTTTATATCTTCAATCCGTAGGCGGAGGTTAGTCGCGCCATTCCATGTATTGCGTTCAATGGAGGCGGCAAGATCAATGACGTCCCCCGTATTTAGTTTGCCGAGCCATTCATGGCCCAAGCCGTTGAAGCTTACGGCTTCAAGCGGTGCTATGCCTTTGCGCGCGATGAGGAGTTTGAAATATCCTTTGCCGTTTCCGAGTTCTTTCGCTTCTCTTACCTCGGCCGCGGGGAAAAGAAAAAGCGGTTTCGGATTCGCTACGCCAAACGGCTGGAGTTGTTCTATGTGTTCAAAAAGCGTTTCGGTGATCTCTTCCGGCTTTACCACTGCTTCTAAAACAAGCTGATTAACCACTTTTTCTTTCGGTATTTTTTGAAGCGCTTCAGTGAGGCGAGGTACCAGTTCTTCAATACGTTCTGTCTTCAGAGCAAATCCGCCGGCTTGCTTATGGCCGCCGAAGTCTTCAAAAATAGGATTTGATTCCATCTCATTTGCCGCACGCATGAGACCCACCACGTTGATGTCGCCAAGCGAGCGGCAGGATCCTCGGAAGACAATGTTTTCTCCGTTATTTCCCATGCCTCCCCATAAAAATACCGGCACGCGAAAACGTTCCATAATGCGCGTGGCGGCAAGACCCAAAACGCCAGGCGGCCATTCCGGATTGCCCTCAACGAGTAACGGGTAATTAGTATTTTGTGATTTGGCAATGATGGCATTTACGATTTTTTCCACCAGCACTTTGCGCTCTCTGTTTTTTTCTTCAAGGTGGCGGGCGAGGTGATTCGCTTCGTCGGCGGAAGACGTCGTGAGCAGGCCGAAGCTTATATTGGCATGGTCCATGCGGCTTGCCGCGTTAATGCGGGGCGCTATGACAAATCCAATATCTTCGGTGTTCATTGACCCGGCAAGGTTTGCCAATCGGTAGAGCGCTTGAAGGCCGAGTCGGCGCGTTTTTGCGAGCACTTTCAAGCCGTAAGAGACAAGCGTTCTGTTTTCTTCCGTAAGGGGCACCATGTCAGCGACCGCGGCGATCGCGACCATATCGAGCATCCACCGCGCCATTTCTTTTTTTTCTGGATGATGGCGAGAGAGGAATGCGCATGCTGTTTTCCACGCAAGTCCTGCCCCAGACAGGAATCGATACGGATACGAATCGGATTCCCGCTTCGGATCAACAATGGCCGACGCGGGCGGCCATTCGGGGGGGATGAGATGATGGTCAAGAACAATCACGGCGGTACCGCGCTCCTCGGCGTGTTTTATTTCTTCAAAACTCGTAATACCGCAATCAATGGTAATAATGAGCTTAGCGCCCTTTTGCAAAAATTCTTTTACATGTTTTATTTGCAATCCATATCCTTCGCGAAAACGATCCGGAATATAAATGGCGTAGTTTTGATAATCAATAAGAGAAAACAAGTCGTGAAAAATAACGGCTCCTGACGTGCCATCTGCGTCATAATCGCCGAAAATGATTATTTTTTCTCCGTTATCCACGGCGTTTTTAATGAGTAACACCGCTTTTTCCATATCTTGAAATAAAAAGGGATCGTGAAGATCGCGTTCGTAGTTCGGATGCAAAAATTGATCGCGCGCCTCGAGAGTGGCAATGCCGCGATGGACGAGCGCTTGCTCTAAAGACCACGCTTTTTCTCTTAGAACCCATTTTTTTTGAGTTTTCTCCATAGATGGTGTATATCTACCATCATGCCTTTCTTTATCGCT
>CAYHZX010000028.1:0-6186 GCA_964361355.1 uncultured Candidatus Saccharibacteria bacterium
TCCGCGGCGGGAGAGTTCAATGATTTTTTTAATCAAGTCAGTGGTTCCTCCTGAATCGGTTAATACGCCAATCGGTTTATTATCCTCAAACGCAATCGTAAATTCATTTAACGTACCCATGCGGCCGCATCCCACAATAACCGCGTCAGCACTTCGTGTAAGCAAAAGATTCCTCCCCGAATATCCAAAACCCGTATACACAATCATATCAAGATGCTCTAAAGGCAAATGATATCGTTCTTTGTGTTCTTTTTCTGTTTCTGCCGGAGAAATACCAATCACAAACCCGCCCGCTTCTTTAGCGCTCTTTGCCGCAAAAAGAGGAAAGCCGGTAGTAGCGCCGTTTACTAAAACAATATCGCGTTGCGCGATCGCTTTTCCTAATTCCTCAGCTTTTTGCTGAATATGGAGAGGGCAATGATCGGTTTCCGCCGCTCCGGAGACGCAAAATTTATATTTCATAATGAGTCCTATATAACCTATACGCGACGTAGCCGCTTACCACACTACCTCCCATTAAATCAATAATCAAATCGGTCATGTTATCGGTGTTGCCCTCCTGCGCGCGCCAGCGCGCGCGCTCCTCAAAAAACAACTCGTCAATGGTAAACTCGTATATTTCCCATGTTACCCCCACAAGTGCTACAAGCGCAACTAACATAAGCGTAACTAAAAAAATTGGCTGTGCGGAGGTTATCCGACCTAGAGGGCCTATCAAAAACTTTCTCGCCGCAATCGCCACCCACATCCCGCCCAAAAAATGCAACAATAAATCATACCACCAAAGCGAATAATTCCAGCGAAAAACAAAACCGATAATGTAAAGAATCGTAATACCGACAATAAGCAACATAATTAAAACATTATGTCTTCTTCGGCGCGCTTGTAAAAATGCAGTTCTTTAGAAGTAAACCATAATTTTAATTCGTGCTCCGCCTCTCTCGCGTTTCCCGAAGCATGAACAAGATTATGAATCGCTCTTTTTTGCATATTTCCTAAAATAGCGGAGTCCACTGAAAAATCTCCCCTAATCGTGCCCATTTCCGCGCGAGAAGGAAGGGTATTTCCCACAATTTTTCGCACCATAGGAATTGCGTGAATGCCTTGTACCGCCATAGCAATAAGAGGACCTAATGTCAAAAAATCAATCATCCACACGCGTAATTGTTTTCCTATATCGAGGGGATTATTAGTGCCGAAAACTTTTATTACATCAACATTATATTCTTTATGATCGTGGAGTGTTTTTTCTCCCACCCCATTAAGAAACTCTTTGTCTTGAGGATAATGGCGATCTGCCTGTCGCCGCGTAATGCTCGCCATTTTTAACGCAATAACTTTAAGCCCTCTTTTCTCAAAACGCCCGATAATTTCCCCAATAAGCCCGCGTTTTACGCCATCTGGTTTAATAAGCACGACGGTTGTTTCTTCTTTCGGATGAGTCATTGAATTATTTTAATTTGTTTTTTAATGCCTTGCTCGGTAAGGAATGCGACAATTTCCTGACGATACCATAAAAGCTCTTGCGCTTCAAGCGACGAGGGAGGAAAAAAGGTAAGGTGGTAGCGAGCGATCGTTATGGGAATTGCGGCAAGAAACGGAAATTGCTTGATAAGCGATTTTTCAACATCTTTTTCGGTCTTTTTTGTATAAAAAAATGGAAGAGAAATAAAAGCTTGTTTTATTGATATAAACGACATAAAGTAATGATTGTTACGCGAGTTCAACATTCAATGTTGATTGTGGAAAACCTTTACATGCCTCGCATGGGCATTACCAAGTAAAATCCTTGTGAACTCCCGGGATCGCGCATAAGAAGCGGAGTTGAATCATTGTTGAACGAAAGAGTAATGGTGTCGCTTAAAAACCCTTGCACGCCATCAAGAAAATAACGCCAATTACACACCACTTCCCCATCTTCACCGGTTCCTTGCGCGGCGAGTGTTGAAGAAAACTCGCCCACATCCTGATCAATAGTATGAAATAATAGTTCATTTGTTTTTTGAGAAAACGAAAGAGAAATGGTGTATAATTTCCCGGAAAAAATACTCGCATGACGCAATACATCAACAAGCGAGGCGCGCGGCAGAGAAATTGAAACAGCGAAACGAGAAGGAATAATCTGTTCGTAAGCGGGGAAAGCGCCTTCCACGGTGCGCGTAAAAATACTCGCTGAAGACGAGGCCACACCAAACATTCCTTCGTGATAATAACCGAATATCTCCTCGTCATCTTCTTCAAACATACGAATAATTTCTTCTAACGAACGGGAAGGAATAAGAATATCACGCGCTTCTTGAGGATAAAAATGAAATTTTTCTTTCGAAAGGCGAACTTCGGTAAGCCGGAATCCGTCCGTACTTGCGATAATCGCTTCATAAGGAGTAAATTTTGTAAGCACGCTCGCGAGTTCTGGTTTTAGAGGGGATCGCGCAACAGAAACAAGCGCCCGCTTAAAAAGAGGTAAAAGAATGCCGCTTTTTATACCAAAAATTTTTTCTTTTTTAGGAGAGGAATAGAGAGGAAAATTATCAGCGTTATATCCATAAAGAGCGGTTTTCCCCGTACTGGTGGATATTTTTAATACATGCCCCTCTTGTTCGAGAGTAATTTCGTCATTATTGCGCACATAAGGAGCTAACGCGGCAAGCGGGCGCGCCGGGATCGCTATTTTTCCTTCATTATGCACCGAAGCAGGAACGGTACATTCAGTCCATAGTTCAAGATTTGTAGTTTCCGCCCGCAACGATTTATGTTCTTTACTCGCGCACAACAACACCGACTCCAATAAAGGATTTTGCGCTTTGCGTTCGGCGACCCTTCCTCCTTTTGAAATAATTCGTTTAAATTGTTCCCCATTAATAATACATTTCATAACTATAATAACTATATAATTAATAATATGTTGTTGTTGTAATGTCTGTTAATATGTTAATAGTATTCTTTTTAAGCGTTATGTTATTGAAAGGGAAAAAATTTTTGTGCACAACAAGATAATATCATGGTGATGGTGAGGTTCCTTCAAGATGCGCGCGAATTTTTTTTATCATATCCCCAAGTTGTTTGTCCGTTTTCAACGCGTGAGACATTTTTTTGCACGCGTACATTACGGTGGTATGGTCGCGTCCCCCAAACTTTTTTCCTATATATGAAAGCGAGGCGTTAAAATCATTACGTAAAAGATACATCGCCACTTGGCGCGGGACCACAACTTCTTTTCTTCGTGTTCGTTGAGAAAGATCTTGTTCGTTTATTTCATACATCCGTGCGACCGTCTGTAAAATTTCCGTAGCCGTGATAGACTTTTTTGTCTGCGCCTTGCATTGGTCAATAATATGTTTTGCTTCCTCAAATGAAAGCGGGGTTTTGCGCATGCGGGAATGGGCGATTATCGCCGTCACCACCCCTTCAAGCTCTCGGATATTTCGTTGGAATATCAAGGAGATATACTCCAAAACAGGCTGCAAAATAAGGATATCTTTCTCTTTTGCTTTTTGAGATATTATCGCGAGCCGCGCTTCCGGCTCTGGATCAGAAATATCGGCAATGAGCCCGGCGGCAAACCGCGAGCGCAGACGCTCTTCAAGATCAGGAATTATATGAGGAGGCTGGTCTGAAGTGAACACAATCTGCTTGTTGCGCTCGTGGAGTGTATTGAAGGTATGAAACAATTCTTCTTGGCATTTTGTTTTACCGGCGAAAAATTGGATATCGTCAATTAAAAGCACATCAACTCCGCGATATTTTTCTTTAAACGAAGCGAGCGGCTGGCGCTGTTGGATGAGTGAGATAAATTCCGATATAAATCGCTCCGAGGTGGTGTAGAGTACATTTTTTTCTTTTTTCTTTGTTTTTATTTCATTTCCTATTGCTTGCAGAAGGTGGGTTTTCCCAAGACCAACGCCGCCGTAAACAAAAAGAGGATTATATGTCAAGCCCGGGCTTTCGGTAACCGCGACTGCTGCGGCGTGCGCGAGTTCATTAAATGACCCCACAATAAACGTTTCGAAGGCGTACTTTGGATTCAGACCATCTTTTTGATTTACAAAAATATTTGTTATAGGCGCTTCTTGAGGAATGATGGGATGAGAATTTTTTTTTATACTATATTCAATATGATGAAGGTTGGGAAGTGCCGCGGAGAGTGTCGTGGTAATAGAAGAATGATAGTGTTTTTCAAACCATTCTTTCGCGAATAAGCTCGGCACGGATATCATAAGAACGCCATTATTAAATGACTCAATTGCCGCTTGCCGGAACCACGCGGCAAATCCCGCTCTCGGGATTTCCAACTCAAGTTCGCGCAACGCGTTTGTCCAGACATCGTTGAGGTTCATAAAATGGATTATACACCTACCCCTGCAAAAGATAAAAGATTGCCAAATAATCTTTTTTCTCTTATGGTAATACCTATGAAGATTTATCGGCCGAAAAAGAGAAAAAGAAAGCGAACGCATGGGTTTTTAAAGCGAAAACGCACCCCGCAAGGCAGGCGCGTTTTGACGCGTCGGCGCAGAAAAAAGCGAAGCCGACTCACCGTATAACCAAAATGAACGTTCTTTTGGTGATGCGTAAAGGAAGGCGGTTTTTTGGCGGCGTGATTGATATAACCGTCATAAAACGATCCGATGACGATCTTTCAGACGCGAAAGTGGTTGTTTCTAAAAAAGTGGCAAAAAAAGCCGTAGATAGGCATAAAATTCAGCGTCGGCTTCGAGAAATTACGCGTCATACGATTATTACAAACCGCCTATTAGCGCGAGGATACGATATGGTGGTGGTTGCCCGGCCCTCCTCTCGCAATACTTCGTTTAATGATTTGCGGAAATCGATAGAAGATGTTCTCGCGTGCATAGTATGATATCCTCATTTTTTTATCACCTATTTTATCAACCGCTTGTCAATATTTTCGTGGTGGCGGTTTATTTTATTCCCGGCAACGATCTTGGATTTGCTATCGTCGGCATGACTATTTTAGTGCGCGCGCTTCTCGCACCCTTCACCCACAAAATACTTTTTACTCAACAGAAAGTACGCGAACTCGAACCTCATATCGCGAAAATTAAAGAGGATCTTAAAGATAAAAAAGAAGAGCAAGCGCGCAAAATTATGGAGCTTTATCGCCAACACGGCATTAATCCCTTTTCCGGATTTTTGATGCTGTTTATTCAGATTCCGCTTTTATTAGCTCTCTATTGGATTTTTTCAGAAGATTTTGCCAAGATACAAAGTGATTTATATTCGTTTGTGTTGTTTCCGGTTGGAGTGAACACTATGTTTTTAGGGATTCTTGATCTCACTAAACGCAGTGTTATTTTAGCATTTGCCGCCGGATTCACCCAGTATATACAAGGGTGGCTGGCGGTACCTCCCCAACAAAAGGAAATAACTCCCCCCGAGCCCTCGATGGCGACTATGATGCAAACCCAGATGCGTTATGTTTTTCCGGT
The DNA here is from genome assembly GCA_964361355.1 of uncultured Candidatus Saccharibacteria bacterium. Classification (GTDB taxonomy): domain Bacteria; phylum Patescibacteriota; class Minisyncoccia; order Ryanbacterales; family CAYHZD01; genus CAYHZD01. The sequence goes on from CAYHZX010000028.1 coordinate 5,451, forward strand.
GATGATTGTGATTATCGGCCTTCAATTTTCCGCCGCACTCTCGCTCTATTGGACAGTAATGAATATTTTTGCTATTATTCATGAATGGTGGATACGACGGAAATCAGCACTATTATCGTTAGAATTCTTGAAAAAATAGGAGTGTCGGGAGAAGTGGAAGAGGAGATGTTGTTTGATACACCATTTTTTGTTGTGAAAACCAAAGAAGCCTCTCTTTTGATTGGCGAACGGGGCCAAAACTTGGAGGCATTAAGCCATATTGTGCATAAAATAGCCGAAAAAATGGATCCGGGTACGAAATTTGTGGTGGACGTGAATTGGTATATGAAAAAGCATTTTGAAGAACTGCGTGATCGAGCGTCTATGGGGGCGGAGCGTGTGAAATATTTTAAAAAAGAAGTTATTTTACATCCTATGACGTCTCTTGAACGACGGGTGATTCATCTGACATTGCAAGGTCATCCGGATATTATGACCGAGAGTGCTGGATATGGCGCTCAACGACATGTGGTGATTAAGTTGAGAGAGTCCAATGTGATTCCTGTTACTGCGTAACACAAAACCCCGCAGTCGCGGGGCCTTGTGTTAAATTGTGGGTAATCCTATCTACGTCATAATAATAGCTCTTTTAATAATGACCTTTTATTTGCTTTCTGTTTATTAGAACCACCACACGAGACAAAATGTTTCGCTTCATATAATCTTTTGAGATCTATGCGGGGTTTCATGTGAAACC
>CAYHZX010000029.1:0-6166 GCA_964361355.1 uncultured Candidatus Saccharibacteria bacterium
AATGTAGTCAAATTATAAAGGAGGGCGTCATGCGGTATCGTAGAGGTTCTTTTTTGCTTTCTCTATTGTTCTGTTCTTGCGCCTCCATGCCGCAGATGGAAGAAGACCGGGCAGAAACGATGTTTTTACCCGGTGAAGCGCGATCCGATGTTTGGGGGTTTGATCCCGAGAAGGAAATTCCCCGTTTCTTTGATGTCAACGAATGGATACCAATGGTAAAAATCCAGCCATGGACTTTTACCATTGAAAAGGATACGGAAGAGGCGCTTGAATTCACGATTGGATACACCCGAGCATACGTCAGTCGGTATTCCAATGTAGAAGGTTTATCCTACCATGCGTTTTTTTCTCCGGCGCCTTCCTTGCTTGCGTGGCGAGTTGCCAGTAAAAATCCGCGGGATGGATGGCTTGCTCTAGAGGGAGAAGACGGAAAGTGGCATCGTTCTCGTTGGGGAACCAAAATGGAGGTGCAACTATCGGCAAACGCCATCACCTTAAGAGCACAAAGTATCGTGGTGACCATTAAGACTGGTGAGGTTTATCTCTCCCGCACATTTGATAACAAATGAAGAAAAAGGCAATGTTTATAAGCAAAAAAGAGAAAAGCGAGGGAGGCGAGGACGTCTCCCTTATTTTATTCAAACTTATTTTTATTCCCAATCCCCCGCATTAAAATAGTAGGCTTAATTAAACCGAAATTGTCCACTTCATAGTTTTTGAGTTTGGTGAATACTTTGAATAACGAAATGCAAAAGGCGAGAGATGTGGTGTTTTTCTTTTTTTGTAGGGCTCCCTGTGACGACCCTGCGAAGCCTTGGCGAAGCAGGGGAGGAACGGGGATAAAGAAAAAAGAAAAACACCACCCCCGAGCCTCATTTCGTTATTCAAAGTGAATAGAGAAGTAATCCAAATGAAGGCTCAACGAGGGCGAAGCGTAGGAAACAAAATGACTTCCTTAATGTTATGGGTGTCGGTGAGGAGTTGGGTTAGGCGATCTACGCCGATGCCTAAGCCCGCGGCGGGCGGCATGCCGTATTCCAATGCTTCAAGATAATTTTCATCAAGGCGCGTTACCTCCTCTTCCCCTCCGGCGCGCAATTTTTCTTGTGCTTCAAAACGTTCCCGCTGTTCTAACGGGTTGTTTAATTCTGAATAACCGTTTACCAGTTCCACACCGCCCACGATGAGCTGGAATCGCTCGGCTCTCCCCGTTTTTTCTTTTGATTCTTTTGCTAATGGTGAAATATCAAGCGGATGATGCGTGATAAACGTAGGCTGAATGAGATGGGAACGCGCGATTTTACGAAAAATTTCGTCGCCAATTTTGCCATGGCTTGCGTGGTTGTCTATTTCCACCCCCATCTGTTTAGCCGCAAGCATAAGCGCTTCTTTCGACTGTTCAAAAAAATTGGGCAGAAGAGCATAGCGCGCGAGCGCTTCTTCAAACGTCATGCGTCGAAATCCATTCTTCATCACGATTTCATGCTCATTAAACATAATCATATGTTTGCCCGCTACTTCTTTTACCACTTTTTCAAAAAGCCGCTCTATCAGTGCCATAAACCCTTGCGCGTCTTCATAGGCGGCATACGCCTCAAGCTCAGTAAATTCCGGATTGTGAAGCGCGTCAATTCCTTCGTTGCGAAAGTTCTTACCTATCTCAAATACCTTCGGCAAACCGCCGACGAGTAAACGTTTTAAATAAAGTTCGGGGGCTACACGCAAATAAAAATCCGCGTTAAGAGCATTATAGCGTGTTACAAACGGACGCGCTAAAGCGCCTCCCGGGATCGGATGCAAAAGCGGCGTTTCCACTTCCTGAAATTCTTCTTTTTCAAAAAACGCGCGCAAACTTTTTAAAAGTTTGCTTCGCGCCTCAAACCGCGCGCGCACGACCGGATTCATAAGGAGATCAAGCGGGCGCTGACGGAATCGTTCTTCCGCGTCTTGAAGACCATGCCATTTTTCTGGCAGCGGACGAATACTTTTAGCAAGCATGCGCCATGAAAAAACCGAAATTGTTTTTTCCCGATTTTTGGTGAAAAAAAGAACGCCATTCACTTCCAGGAAGTCGCCGATATCCACCACGTTTTCAAATAAATTAAACGTTTCTTCGCCGACCAGATGCTTTTGAATGTACGCTTGCATAGCGCCCGTGCCGTCGTCAAAATCAAAAAAAATAGAGCCGCCGTGGCCGCGGATCGTGCGCACGCGACCTACCGCGCGCACCTCAACTTTTTTAGTATGGAGCGATGAAAACTTTTGCTCCAGATCTGCGAGCGTGTGCGTGCGCGCGCACGATTGCGGGTACGCTTCTTCTACGCCCTCATCGTTTAATTTACCTATACGCGCCGCCCGAATTTCATCAAGTGCACTCATGAATGCTTAGCTCACGCGGGTAATAAGCAATTCTTTCTCCCCTTTTGGAGTTTTAACTAATACCTTAGCGCCCAATTTTTTTCCTAAAAGCGCTTTTCCCAAAGGCGATTCATGAGAAATGTGCCCTTGTTGGGGGTCCGCTTCTTCATTACCCACAATAATATATGTATGTGATTCATTGTCGGCATTCACCGCCACCGTGGAGCCAAATTCAATCACTCCTCTCTTGCCCGATGGTTTGATAAGCACCGCGCGGGAAAGAAGATCTCCAAGTTCGGCAATAGTCGCTTCATTTTCCATCTGCTCTTCTTTTTTCTCTTGATATTCCGCGTTTTCTGAAAGATCGCCTAAACTTTTCGCATACTCAAGACCCGCGGCAATATCCATCCGCTTTTTTTTAAGCATCTCCACTTTTTCTTTTATGCGCTCACGTCCATCGGCGCTTAGGTACGGCGTATCTCCTATCATAAGCCATAGTAATGTAGTATAATCTTCTACGGCCATTTAAGCAAGTGTTCTTCTAAATCAAACGTGGAGAGAGAAAATCGCTCCTGCCATACAATCGTTGTTTCCACTTTTACTTCTTTTCCGGGGACCACCGGAGTAACACGGATCATGCGACGGAAGATCGTTTCGGCATCCCCACTCTCTGCCGCCGCTTTTTGCACATACCATCCCTCCGGGGACACAAAAAATTTTGGGCATTCCCCCGCACCACATGACGGAAAGCTGATTTGATCTACGCTATTATCGGTGGGCGTATAGCGCACATAACATCCGTCACCCCCGCATGTATCCGTAATGCCATCCATCCAACCTTTATTTTGTAAAATATTTGAATCCCGCTTTGCGTGCACAAGCTCCATGCCTTCCTGCGCGAGATTCGATGCGATCAATTGATTTTTGAAAAGCGACGCCGCCTTAATACCCTGCGAAGCAAGGGTCAGAGGCCCCGCAATAGCGCCAATGAGCACCGTGATTGCTACCAATGTTTCAATAAGACTAAATCCTTTCATATCATCTACTCCTCCGCCGAGACTTGGCCGGTGGTCCAGGCGACGACTGTGCGCAGACCGGTGGAGCCGTCAGAGCTGCCAAGAATAATTTCGACGTCTCCCGCGCCAAGATCGGCAGAAACGCCGGCCGCATCCACGCCACGCATCACAATCACCGGATCCGGACGGTAATAAACAATATGCAATTCTCGGTAGCTAATCCCGGGCGGACTTGTTTTTTCTTTTGCGAGAAGCCCGGTGATTATAATCGGTTTTGGCAAAACAATCTCATCAACCTTTTCCTCGCTTGTGTAAAGGCCATTTTCATTAAGATCAGCAAAAAGAATATAGCTCGTATTTGCTGTTTTTGTAAAAAAAACGCCGTATCCTTGCGGAAACTGACCGGTAGGCACAAATTTTTGCACGGCAAGCGCGCGGGCTTGTGCGGAGCGCAAAGCCAACGAAACTTCCTGTGCCGCTCGATCAACCGCCACTTGCCGATTAAATCCAGGAAAATTTGCCAATACCAACGCGGCAACAATCACCATAATGCTTATAGTGATCATAAGCTCGAACATGGTAAACCCTTCGACTTTGCTTAGCACAGATCCTCTCATACCTTAAGGATATATCTGATTGCCTTCGGTATCAAATACCATGATGGCTTTGGTGGGGCATGATTTGGCGGCAAGCAGAATCATCTCGTCATCAGCGCCCTTTTCATTGACCACATACGCTTTGTTTTCTTCATCAAGCTGGAAGACGCTGGGCGCTATTGCCACGCATGAGGCAGCACCAATGCATAAATCCCGATCCACATAAATCTTTCCTATTTTAACCATAATACTTCCCCACGTAAAACTCAATGAGTTTTTCTACCTCCGGGATGGTGTGCGGATTGCCGATGCCCACTTTCAGTTTTTGCTGGACCGTTTCTAAATCGCGCGCGCCTTCCAATACCGCTTCTTCTATATCACGATCAGTGATGTTTAAGTCCTTATCAATGATTTTCGCTCCCTCCACAATAATGCGCTGATGCTGGCCGGTACGACGAAAATAATCGTTCGCGGTGCGCGCAAATGCTTTGTCACAAAGCACCGAGCAATGAATTTTTCTGTCCGGCAACCCTCCAAGCCGCACCATCACATCCTGTGGTTTTATGGCGAGTGCTTCTTGGAGTGTAGCACCCCCCCCCTCGGTTGCCATCACCGAAAACATAGAGGTCGCGGCAATGGCGGATCCGCACCCGAACGTTTTCCATTTTAATTCTTTAACGCGTTCCGTGGTTTTATCGATCTTCATCCACATCTGCATCATATCTCCGCACGCGGGGCTCCCTACCATGCCCACCGCGTCATATTCTTCCTCGTTTTTTGGCACTTCCCATAATAAATTACGCGGATTGAAGAAATGATCCTTCACGATATCAGAATAATACCATTTCTCGCCCGTGTATTGGTTCATGACGTCCGCGTTTTTGTAAGATTCTTTTTCTGGCATAACAATAGCTCACACCGCTTCCACGCTCGTAACTCCCGCAACCTTTTGCATGACCATCTCCTCAATGCCGCTCTTTAAGGTAAGCTGCGCTAACGGACAGCCGTGGCATGTGCCGGAAAGCCGCACCTTTGCCACTCCGCTTGCCTCATCAAACGATACAAAATCAACGTCGCCGCGATGAAGAGCGAGCAAAGGCCTTATTTTTTCCAACACATCTTTAATTTGTTCTTCGAGCATGACTTTTTTCGAAATATGCTAATACGCTCCGCGCGTGATCTTTCGCTTTGACATTTTCGTAGATTTTTTCTACGCTTCCTTCTTTATTAAGAATATATGTTGTGCGTTTTGCCGATTTTGCCGAATCAGAAAGAATACCGAGATTCTTTATTTCATCAAGAGAGGCGGTAAGCAACGGCACTTCTAAATCATATTTTTTACAAAATTTTTCATGGGAAGACGGCGTATCAACGGATATGCCGTATACTTCCACTCCCCGCGCCTTAAACCGAGGCAAAAGTTTCGTAAACTCAATGGCCTCGGTGGTGCATCCAGGCGTGTCATCTTTGGGATAGAAATAGAGGACCGTTCGTTTTCCCTTAAATGATTTATTCCCAATTTTCATACATAATACTTACTATGTGATACGTGTTATTTATAACTAGCACTTCCCGCCTTGACATGTAACCCTTCACCCGCGAATGCTTCGGGATGCGCCATTGCGATTGCGCTATCATCGAGATGCAACGGCGAGATGCGCCGTAGCGTTGTTGCGATATCAGGAATAACGTCAAGCGCGTAATCAAGTTCTTCTTTTGTAGTACTCCTTCCCAACGTAAACCGCAATGAAGCATGGGCAAATTCATATGGCTTACCAAGCGCTAGAATCACATGAGAAGGATCGAGACTTTCCGATGTGCATGCAGAACCGGTAGAACAGGCAATACCCTTCTCATCAGCATAGAGCAAAAAAGCCTCTCCTTCAATATCTAAAATAGAAATATTGATATTATTTGGCAAACGGCACGCAGGATCCTCGGCAATTTTGATCGCCGGACCATTTAATACGATCCGCGGCACGCGCGCGATCAATCCGCGATAAAAATAATCAGCAAGCTCGCTTAATCGTTTATTTTCTTGCATTCGCTCTTGCTGGGCGATTTCTAATGCTTTTGTAAATCCCACAATGCCAGCCACATTTTCGGTGCCCGCTCGTTTGCGAAATTCCTGACTACCACCATAGAAAAGCGGGGTTATTTTGATACCTCTTCGCACATACAAACATCCGCTTCCTT
>CAYHZX010000030.1:0-6037 GCA_964361355.1 uncultured Candidatus Saccharibacteria bacterium
TGGGCTTTTTCGCGGTTTCCATGATTACCCCGCTTTACTCCATGTTAGGAAGTATCTAATATCACGAAAATTTTTTTCTGGAAACAATGCGCGTATTTAATTTTTTTTCAAGACCCTTACAACAAATAAATTTTTAATTATCAATTTACCTTGAATAACGAAATGCAAAAGGCGAGAGGTGTGGTGTTTTTCTTTTTTTGTAGGGCTCCCTGTGAACATGAGTGAAGCGAATGGAATGGGGATAAAGAAAAAAGAAAAATATCACCCCCGAGCCTCATTTCGTTATTCATAGAATTTACCATTTCCAAACTTATTATTTGCGTGTAGGGGTAAGCCCTTGTTTTTCCGCCCATTTTTTGACGGGTTCTTCCCAGAGGTAGTACTGAGGGTCTTCCTCGGGATGTTCAGGATAAGGGCCTTGCGGGTCATTTTTATTGACCCAATGCAGAATGGAATGTACGGTGGTCGTACCGTTGATTGATTGCCATTCGCCGTTTAAGTTCGGTTTTACGGGATGTAAAACCGAGGGAGCGGGGAATGATTCGGCAGGATATATTTTGAGCGCTTGTTTCATAACTTCGTGCCAAAGGGGGGCTACGATAAAACCGGCAACACTTTTGACCATTGGCGTGTTGTCATTGTTGCCTGCCCAAGCACCCATCGCGATCGCGGGAGTATAGCCAATAACCCAGGCATCGCGAGAGTCGTTTGTGGTTCCGGTTTTTGCCGCTACCTCATAGCCCGACCCACCCGCCTCGCTTGCGGGAAAATAGAGGGGGGAAGAAGCGCTAAATGCCGGGGCGCGCGCCTGATTGTCGCTTAAAATATTATTGACGAGACGCGCGATTGATTCATCGATCACTCGCTCTTTTTTTACGGTTGCTTTTTCTAATATGTTTCCTCCAGAATCTTCAATGCGTAGAATTGCGCGCGGCTCGGCGCGTATTCCTTCGTGAGCAAAAACGCCGTAGGCGGAGGTAAGCTCCAGAAGACTTACTTCGCCGCCTCCCAGAACGAGGGTGAGCCCGTAGCGAAACGGATCAGTCAAGGATTTAATACCCATCGCGCGCGCGGTTTTTAAAGAATCGGCGATGCCGGCAAGATAGAGCGTTTTAACCGACGGCACGTTGATGGATTGCGCGAGCGCTTCGCGCATGGTTACGGGCCCGCGAAACACATGGTCATAGTTTTGCGGCGTATATTCTTCGCCTCCTCGCGCGTCAAATTGCGTTTCTACGTCAAAAAGAACGGTATTGGGCGTGTATCCTTTTTTGAATGCCGTAGCATACACAAATGGTTTAAATGTGGAGCCGGGCTGGCGTTTAGCGAGGGTTACGTTAAAATTTCCTTCGCGTTTTATATCAAAATAATCCCGCGATCCCACCATGGCGAGAACATCACCCGTTTTAGGATTAATGGCGATAAGACCGGCATTGGAGGCATTAAATTTTTTTTCATTTTCTGGCACAAATCGGCTTACCATTTCTTCACCCACCGCCTGAAGTTTTGCGTCGAGTGTCGTGATTACGCGAAGACCTTCTCGCTCAATTGCGTCTTCGCCGTAGCGTTCCGCCAAGATTTCGCGCACATACATCACAAAATGCGGAGCCGCGATGCCAAACCGGCTCGGAGGAGTAAAAATAATTTTTTCTTCTTTCGCCCGCGCGTATTCCTCGGGCGCGATAAAGCCAAGATCGCTCATGCGCTTGATGATGGTATTTTTGCGCTCTTCAAGCTTATCGCGATGATTGCCGTACGGAGAATAATAGGTAGGCGCTTTGGGGAGGGCGGCGAGATAGGCGGCTTGCGCGATAGAGAGATTGGCGGCGGAAACGCCAAAAAATGCTTTGCTTGCAGCTTCGGCTCCATAGAGATTTGAGCCGTAGGGAATGCTGTTTAAGTAGAGCGATAAAATATCGTCTTTCGATTTTATTTGCTCAAGTTTTAATGCAAGCACAAATTCTTTTACTTTGCGCGCGATTGTCCGCTCGGAACTCAAAAGCGTATTTTTCACGACTTGTTGGGTTATCGTGGATCCGCCTTGCTTAGCGCCCGTAAAAACATCCATGAATAGGGCGCGCGCGATGGCAAGCGGCCTCACGCCGCGATGCGCGTAAAACGTATCGTCTTCGATGGCGATGGTGGCATTCTTTGCGTGTCGCGAGATTTTATCAAATGGCGCGATGGTGCGTTTTTCTTCCCCATGAATTTCCCAAAGCAGTATTTCGCCCGTGCGATCATAAATCGCGGTTGATTGCGGCAGACGGTCTACATAAACCGTATTTACATCAGGAATTTCAGCGGTGGCGAAAAGCAAGAGAATCGAGACACTTCCCACAAGACCAAGCGCTAAACCTGCCGCAACTAGGACAATAAGCAATTTTTTCATGTCGTAAACTCCCACACTTATTATTTTTAAGTGTGGGGATAAAAATACCATGGAATGATACTTTTATCAAATGTCAGGCTTGAATTTTAGAAACGTTGCACTTATCACGATATTAATTGTTTATCTTTCTTTTGCTGTCAATTTATCCACTTAAATTTGACCTTTTTAACGAAAAGGAATAATATGAAAAATATGCCAATTAGCACTACACAAAAAAAAGAAAATCCTACCGATGTTCTTCAGAAAATTTATGAGGAATTGCGTCTCTTACGCAATGGGGTGATGTTTTTGATTCCTCAAGAGGACCTAGAAGAATTTCGACATCCTGAACGTATTAAGCGCTCTTATCAGCGCGCCATCAAAGAGCATCCCCCCGTTTCTTCATGAACATTATTAAAACTCATGATTTTGAAAAAGCTTTTAGGATTTTGCCAAAAGATGCCCAGCGTCTTTATCAACTGCAAGAGGAAAGATTTACCAAGAATTGGCGTGATCCGCGTTTACACATAAAGAAAGTACGCATTCTCCCATTCGCATTTTCATTTCGTATTACCCGACGTTATCGGGTGTTTTTTTACTTCAAAAACGCAAACATGGCAGTGTTTTTTGAAATAGATCATCGGAAAGACATTTATCGGAATTTATGAGGAATATAATATGGAAAGAAAACAAAAAGCGCGGGAGGTGGTAAGGAAGTTAAAGAAATTATTTCCGAGGGCGAAGATTACGCTCAATTACATGAATAATTGGGAACTGCTTGTTGCCGTAATACTTTCGGCGCAATGCACGGACAAGATGGTCAACGCGGTTACCGCAAGATTATTTAAGAAATACCGGAAACTCGATGACTATGTGAACGCGGAGAGAAAAGAATTTGAGCGGGATATTCACTCAACGGGTTTTTACCGCAACAAGGCAAAAAGTATTCTGGCGGCGGCGCGTATAATTAAAGAGAAATACAAGGGGAAAATCCCCCCGACGATGCCGGAGATGCTGACATTGCCCGGGGTCGCGCGTAAAACCGCCAACGTGGTACTCGGCAATGCCTACAGCGTCGTGGAGGGTATTGCCGTAGATACCCATGTAAAGCGCCTCGCAAAGAGATTTGGTCTTACGGATCATGCCGATCCCAACAAAATCGAAAAAGATTTAATGAAGTTGTTGCCAAAAAAAGAGTGGTTTGATTTCACCTATCGTTTGATTGAATACGGCCGCCAGTATTGCCACGCAAAACCCCATAAGCATGAACAATGCCCAATACAATAGATTTCAAAAATATATACTCAGTTGGTACCGCGAAAATAATCGCGATTATTTGCCGTGGCGGGTGACCAGGCAGAGGAAAGTGAGTCCGTATGAAATTTTTGTCTCTGAGATAATGCTTCAACAAACGCGAGTGGCACGGGTGCTTGAGAAATATCCGCAATTTTTGAAAGTGTTTCCGACCGTATATCATCTGGCGCGCGCGCCATTACCAAAAATGCTGCGCGTCTGGCAGGGCATGGGGTACAATCGCCGCGCGCGGTATCTGAAAGAGGCGGCAGAAATTATCGTGAAAGATTATAAAGGCATTGTGCCTTCCGATCCCGCCCTTCTTCGTCGCTTGTCCGGCGTTGGTCCCTATACCGCAGGCGCGATTGCCTGTTTCGCCTATAACAAGCCGGCGGTATTTTTGGACACTAATATTAGAAAAGTACTGATCCATTATTTTTTTCACAAAAAAAAATGTTACCACAAATTTTGCCATAGCAAAGTTTGTGTAGCGCTTTTGAAAATCGAGAAAACGAAGAAAAAAAAGGAGATAAATAAAATAGACGACAATGATTTGTTAGCAATTGCCAGAAAAACGCTTTATATGAAAAATCCTCGCAAGTGGCACTATGCTCTGATGGACTACGGTGCTGTAATGCTCGCGAAAGAAAAGGGATTATTGGAACGCGTTAAAAATTATCATAAACAGTCGCGGTTTGAGGGCTCCGCGCGTTATCGGCGTTCTCAAATTGTGAAATATCTGTTAGAATACCATTACGCATCGGAAGAGGAGCTCCAAGCACTTGTGTCGAGTGAAATCAAACCCCTGCTCTCATCCTTGGTAAGGGATGGCTTGGTCGAAGCTGCCTCTCCCGGCCTTTATCGTATATGTCGGTAAATGTTACTGCCCGCCGTTCCGCCTTTCATTTCAAGAAATCGAACGCCTTTAGATTTACTAAACAGTATGGTAAACTATTAAAATTATGTCCACAATCACACAGAAAGAATATAACTATCTCACACGGCGGCAAGACCAAGTCGAGCGGGATTTAGTTTTTCTTAAACAAATTATTCGTCAAGAATTGACGGACGAATATATCCGTCCTTCCGTACGCAGCCGTTGGGAACGCATCAGTCGTAAACTTGACAAAGGCAAAGGTCTTACATTTTTTTCAGTAAAAGAAATGGGGAAATGGCTTGCACAGCTTTGATATGGATGAAGAGCTCAATCCAGAAATCAAGAAAATCGTTTATTCGGAGGAGTTTGAACGATTTCTTCGTCGTTGCAAAAATAAAGATCACAATCTCTTTGAAGGAATTTATCGCCAGATTAAGAAAATTATTTACGAACCAAATATCGGCAAGCCGCTTCGCTATACCTTGAAAAACCGACGCCGTGTTCACATCGGCTCTTTCGTGCTTGTTTATGAATTTCACAACAGCGAATTAAGGTTTATTGATTGTGATCATCATGACAAAATTTATAAAAAATAGTAAGACTTTCGGTTTCGGCATAGCTGGAGTCATTATCGTCATCGCCGCCGTTGCGGTTCTTGGCGGCGGAGTTTATTTTTTATTTGTACGCATGTCTTGCGAGCTTATTTCTTCTGATGTAGTTGTATGCTCAAGCTACGGAGGCAGATTGATTCAAAAATTTTACAAACAACCGGTTCAATCGCCAACCACGCCGATAGGATCCGCAGGAACCCCATCATTAAATGAGAATACAAAGGACTGGAAAACCTACCGCAATGAGAAATATGGGTTTGAGGTGAGGTATCCTCCGCTATCGCAAATTTCCGAAGAAGGTCCCGACACATATGAATTGAGATTACGAGCAGGACAGCAAATAAGCGGTACACAAGCCCCTTTGTTAGAAACAATCGTTTTTAAGGATACACAGAATATACTTCTTACCATAGATATCCCGAATCATAAAGCCTTTGAAGTTGTATCTGATGATTACAATTGGTGGAGACGACCTTGCGGTCAAGAAGGATTTGCAACGATACGCTCGGAAGCGGAAATAACTTTTGCGGGACATAAAACATTACGGCTCACTAGTGTTTCAGAGGATCCTGCGCAAGCAACTCCTGTGCACTATTATTGTATTAATTTTCCTTTGCAACCAATTATTATCTATTATGATGAGAAAGCAAAAAATATTGCAGAGGGTATCCTTTCCACATTCAAATTTATAAAATAATATGCCAATAAATCTCCAGGCAAAACTCGCAGAAAATATTTTAGATCTCAAATCGCTTGAGCAAAAACCCACGCGCGATGGGTATGGGTTAGGGTTGGTGCAAGCTGCGGATGAAAATCCGAATGTGGTGGCACTATGCGCGGATCTTATGGAATCCACGCGCACGGAAGCGTTTGCCAAAAAATATCCGG
>CAYHZX010000031.1:0-1220 GCA_964361355.1 uncultured Candidatus Saccharibacteria bacterium
GCAAGCCGCGCGGCCTTTTGCTGATAGAAACCGGACGGCTTTATGAGCAATGCCGTGCGCGCGGGATTTTTGCGATACGCGTTCAAAAACGCGTCGAGCGACAGAAGGCGCCTCTTTTCCAATGCCGCAATCGCCTGCTCCACATTGCGCCAATTTGTCCGCTGGGTCAGGATTGCCTCCATCATCACCCGCTCGCGTTCGCGATCTGTCTTCGGTCGCTTGCACCAAATCGACCATTGCCCCGACGGTTTACCATAAAGCGTCCGCAGATTTTTATATAATTTGTATAATTGCATTATGTCTTTTTCCCGCACGTACGAAAAATTTATGTAATATATCTTCTCCCTTGCATTGAATGTTTGAATACATTATACTGAATATATTATAATAAGTCAACTATGAAACGTGTTCTTCTCATTGGTCATGGCCGATTTGGAAAAATTTTATATGAAAAATTTAATACCTACGGAAAGATAGTTGCGGTAGCCACTCATAACTATCGCAGTATGCTTGCAAAAACGCCATGTAATTTAGTAGCGATCGCGACGCCAACGACAACCCATATCACTATTGCAAAAGACGCCCTTCTTGCCGATAAGGATGTATTTGTAGAAAAACCATTGAGCGCAAATCCGCAAGAAGTAAAAGAGGTCTTTGCGCTCGCTGAGCAAAAAAATAAAAACGTGTATGTGGACGATGTTTTTCTCTGGCGTGAAGAATATCAACGACTAAAAGAAAAAATGCAAAAAGAAAAAATTGTGCGCACACGATTTACATTCCAAAAATACGGCACCTTTGATGATACGATTTTAAATACGCATACATATCATGATTTGTATATACTTGCTGATCTTATAGGCAATCAAAATATAACTGATTTAAAAATTTTTTCGGCAGACGAGCTTTTTGAAAAGGGCCGTATTGATAAACTTTCGTTTCAGTTTATATATGGCGATGTTGTCGTGGAGGGATATCATGATCGCACGTTGCAAGAGCGACATAAAGAAATAACGCTTAATTTTGAAAATAACGAAACCATCACGTGGCGGGATAACACCATAGTCGAAAATGAAACGGTTTCTATCATTCCTCCACATGATGCCTTAGGCGCAATGATACAAGCGGTCCTCGGAGACCGCGCGGAATACGCAAAAAACAATGCGCTTGCGCTACAAGCAACGACAATACTTCACGAAATAGAAAAATCACTAAATCATTAA
>CAYHZX010000031.1:1320-5943 GCA_964361355.1 uncultured Candidatus Saccharibacteria bacterium
AAGAAAGATATGATGTGGTTATATCTATGAATATCGCAGTCGTTGGAGGAGGCATTTTTGGTACCACCGCCGCGTGGATGCTTGCAAAAGACGGGCATCGTGTGGATCTCTACGAAAAAGAACACGACATTTTGCGCGCGGCCTCCGGCATCAACCAATATCGCCTCCATCAAGGGTATCACTATCCGCGCAGCAAAGAGACGATTTTGATGGCGCAAGAGGGACAAAAAAGTTTTCGCGCCGCCTATGGACCGGCCGTTATTGAAGAACCAGTGGAGCACTACTATGCAGTAGCAAAAGAAAAAAGTTTTCTTTCTGCCAAACAATGCTGTGCGGTTTGGGACGCATGCGATTTGCCGTACGAAAAAACAGATTTGGATTTGATTAATAAAAATAATGTTGACCTGACCGTGCGTGTCCGCGAGCAATTGATTGATCCGGAGAAACTCCGCGAACAGTGCTGGCAGAAATTACGCGCGTATGGCGTCAATGTACTCCTTAATACGGAAGCGAAAGAAAACGATCTTGATCGTTATGATTTCGTGGTCATTGCCACCTATGCCAGCAACAATACGTTCCTCTCCCGCTTTGCGCGCGCAAAAAAACACTATCAATTTGAACTGTGCGAAAAACCGGTATTAAAACTCCCCTCGCGATTTGCAAATAAAAGCGTCATGGTACTCGACGGCCCTTTTATGAATATCAATCCTTTTGGCCGGACGGATCATTTTGTGATGGGGCATGTGGAGCACGCGATTCATCACACAAACATCGGCGAGCATCCGGAAATCCCCGCGCCATACAAAACACTCCTCAATCGCGGCGTTATTGTCAATCCTCCCGTCACCAACATTAAAAAAATGCTTGCCGCGGCCGAACAATTTTTCCCGGGCATTCAAAAAAATGCGCGTCATATCGGTTCGATGTTTACGATCCGCGCCGTGCCTCCTTATCGCGAGCACGACGACGCACGCCCCACACTCGTAGAGCAAATCAATGAGCGGCTTATTCTGGTATTTTCAGGCAAAATTGTCACGTGCGTAGACGCTGCACAAGAAATTCGACAATGCGTCTCGCGCGGTTCTGCCAGCTAAAATATCCTGATTGCTCTTTTGCGTTTTTTACGCGCCGCGCGGATTCTTCCGGATGATCAAGCGCGCGGCGTATCATCTCTTCAAACGCGCGCGGAGAATACTCTTTTACTAAAAACGCGTTGTCTTCATTTAAAAACTCGCGCACCGCGGGAAGATCAGTGGTCACAAACGGCACGCCGGACGCCATGTATTCGAATATCTTGATGGGCGAAAAATATCGCTGCGCGCGTTCGGTATCGCTGCGATAGGGCGCGATCAACAAATCCGCGGCATGCAAATACATCGGCACGCGCCATAAATCTTGCTTTTTTATAAACCATATATTCTCCTCATACTTTTCCTCGTTTGCGCCCACAATCACAAAAAGAATATCCGGCATTGCGCGCGCGATATCAGCAATAATATCCGTGCCCTTCCAGCCGAGCGTACTGCCCGCATAGAGCACAATTTTTTTGTCTTGCGCAAATTCTATCTGCGCACGCGCTTCCTGACGCGGCGGCAAATTTTGAAATAATGCCTCATCAAATCCATTGGGTCCCACGATGATGTGATCGGAAGGAATACGATAACGGTCGCTGATTTCTTGTTTTTTTGCGTGATTCGAGGATATAGTTCCTTGCGCGTTTTGAAACACGCGACGATAAACAAAGTGAGGGAATTTACCAAGCGACTGACATTCAATAAAATAATTGCGGCGAAATTGCACAGAAAGAAATGAGAGAAAATACGCGAGCAAAAAATCGCGGATATAAAATACGGTTTCTGGCGGTTCGCGTTTGATGAGTTTGCGCAAGCGCAACGCCGAAAAAAAACTTTTTGGCCAGAACCGTAACGGAGATTCCAATACTTCCATCGCGAATGGCCGCTCAATACCATAACTTTTGAACACTTCTCCTTTACTTGCCAAGAGTGGCCCGATGACAAGCGTAAAATCGTCCACTAAATCATTAAACGCTGCGGCCATTTTTATCACATTTACCCGATTCGCATACGGCGATGGATATTGAAGTGTCGTAAGATAGATGAGTTTCATACGCGCTTACATACAAAAATTAAATGATAAGAAATATATTTTATTAATGGAACACGAGCAAGGAGACGATCAACAGCGAAGGATTTGCGTGGACATAAACGATATAAAACTTTTGGGACAAAACCAAAACCATAGAGACGTTCGATGCGTAAGCCGTGACGTGCTGCCATCTTTTTTATTTGTTTATATGATAAATGATTTAAATGGCGGCCACGCAAACGATACCACCACACCATAGGCAGACGGAAACTCCATGTATTGCCGTGGATGTTAAAAATAAAGATGCCATCTTGTGAAAGTTTTTGCGCAAGCGCTTTCAATATCGCGTCACGCAACGGCGGCTCCGCGTTGAGGAAAATACGAAACGCGGTGATGATATCAAATTTTTGTCCGCGTAAAACGTCGTCAGTGGTAATGTCAGCTTCGATAAGCCGCGAACAACGCAATTTTTCTTTCGCTATCGCGAGCATCTCACGCGCGATATCCACGCCGGTTGATTTATCAACCTTATGTTCTAAATAGCCAATAATACGCCCGGTGCCGCATCCGAAATCTAAATAGCGCAGCACGGGTATTTGCTTTTTTAATAGGCCAAGCTCGCAATCAAGAATCTTTTTTTCTTCCTGCCAGATACCATCATCATACGAACCCGCGCGATATACATCGCGTTCATAGCGCTTTGTTTTTATCTCGCTTTGATGCGATAGACGATAATCTCTCATATATTTTTTATGAATTCTTCCAATTTCTTTTTTCGTTCTTCCCCCGTATACTTTTTTGCGTCCTCTTTTGCCTTTCTCCCCAACCGTTCCCGTTCTTCAGGATTTTTATAAAGTCGCTTAACCGCGCGCGCAAATGCTTCGGCGGTCGGCTCTACCATCACCGCGTTCTGTCCGCTGATCACTTCCCGATCAGCCGGCACGACGGATGCCGCGATAGGTTTTCCGGCGGCAAGGTATTCGTAAAGTTTTGAAGAAATACTTCCAGCATATCCTTTTATTTTTGGATTGAGCAATATATCGGCCGCCAAAAGATACGCGGGAATCTCTCGTGGATTGACGCGTTCAATAAAGATGACGCGATTGTTGACACCGAGAATTTCCGCCCGCCGTTTGAGTTGTTCCGTCTCTTGATCTTTTAAACCGATAAGAAAAAGAATAAATTTTCCTGAAAGATACGGCATCATATCCACCAAAAGCCCCGCGTCATAATATATGCCTTGGCTGCCTCCAAGATACAACAAAATAAACGCGTCGGCGGCAAGATGATAGGTGCTACGAAGAGATGCGGGCAGCGCTCCAAAGGCCGTAAGATCAATACCCGCGCATGGAATAATCATATGCGGTTTTTTGCGCGGCCGATACTCATCGCGCAACATTCGCGTTATAAATATATGCGCGTGTGCTACATGAAAAGCAAGAACCCAAAGCCAATGGAGAAACGGCCACTCGCGGCTCCCATGAATTTCAAAAATAACTTTTTTGCTCAAGAAAAAGCGCGCGATCGCCATAGCGACGAGAAGGCGCGGATCGCGCGCATAGAGAACATCAAACGATGCGCGATGACGCAAAAGAAACCACCACAAAAATCGCGTGCGCAAAAAACGAATGGGCGACCGTACGCCATGCCGACTCATTATTTCTTCGAATGCGCACGACTGCTTACCCGAAGAGACGACCATTGCTCCCATACCACGACTCTGACCAAACAATTCGACCGTTTTAAGAATGTTATGCGCGTGCGCGCGCCGCAGGCAGAGATTGACGCGTGTGGCATACAGAATGCGAATCATTGAATATTTCCTAGAAAAATGGTATTATAATAATGGAAGAAAATAAAGATTATTTTCCAAACAATAAATAACAAAATGAATAATACCACACTTTCGAACTTTGCGCAAAGTATTCATTCTATTGGCTGCGATATTTCAAATCCGGAAATACAAAACATCATAAAACAAATTCTCTCGCTCAAAAGTTTAGCGCTCCCGCCTGTCTGTCTCCCCGACCTTCTTTTAAAACCGCGCGTGGAAGCGCCGGCTTCTTTTGCGGCGGCAACCACCAACACCATTGTGCCGGAGCTCTCGGCGCCATCGGTGGGTTGCGGCATGGGTATTGCAAAAACGTCGCTTACGCGCGATGAGGTAGACGCGGATTTTTTTGAACGTTTTTTTAAAGAAATGCGCGCGCACCTTGGCCCGCGCTATGGATTTTTCAAAAACTGTTTTCTCTGGCTTGGTTTTCTTAAACGACCAAAACAAAAATATGATTTGAATCGCGAGGAACTTGAACGCGTGATCCGCGAGGGCGCTCCTGCCGTGCTTGAAAAATATGGTTTTTCTCCTTCTCTTTTAGACGCTATTGAATATAATGGCTCGCTTTTTACCGAAGATGAACAAAAAAAAATAAATATAAAAAATATTCTCCCGCGCGTGTCGCTTAAAACCGGCATGCACAATTTAGGGTACGGCTTTAAAGGGAATCATTTTCTTGAAAT
>CAYHZX010000032.1:0-5802 GCA_964361355.1 uncultured Candidatus Saccharibacteria bacterium
AGAAAGCGCTTTGGCGATATCTTCTTCAGAATAAAATGGAACGCGGTTTTCACTACGCGCTTCTTTTTCAAGAACGCCCAAGCTGTCCGAAAGCATGATCGCGGCGAAATCTTTCGTTGGTTTTGTGGAATAAATTTTCCCGTGAAAATTTTCGCGCGCGAGTTTGGGAACGCGCCCAATATGATCAACGTGAGCGTGGGTAAGGATGAGTGCATCAAGCGTATCTACGACAAAAGGAAAGGGCTGTTCGTTTTTCCGCTCACAAAATCGCGGGCACTGGAAAAGCCCGCAATCAATGAGAAGTTTGGTAGCGCCCGTATCAAGCATATAACAAGCGCCGGTTACTTCTTGAGCGCCGCCGAAAAAAGAAAGGGTAATCATAATTTTGAGATTTCCTCCTACAATGTAGAGGGACGATACTGAATCGTCTCCAAAATGTGCCGATCTTCAATGTGGGGAGAGCCGGCGAGATCGGCGATAGTGCGCGCGACTTTGAGCACGCGGTGATACGCGCGCGCGGAGAGATTCAATTGCTTCGCGGCGCGCTCAAACGTAATTTTTGCCGCGGGAGAAAGAACACAAAACTGCTTGATTTCTTTAACGCCCATCTCGCTGTTCGCGTAGAGAGAAAGATGAGAAAACCGCTTTATTTGCGCTGCGTGCGCTCGCGTAACGCGCTCTTGGATAACGCGGGAAGAATCTTGTTCGGCGCTTTTTTCTGTATTGGCGAGCGTGTTAGCCAAAAGATAATGCTCTACCTGCGGCACATGAAGCCAAATATCAATGCGATCCACGAGCGGGCCGGAAAGCCGCCGCTCGTAGCGCGCGAGCTCGGAGGGCCTGCAGGTGCACGGCTGGGACGATCCTTTTCTTCCGCACGGGCAGGCGTTCATGGCGGCCACCATTAAAAATTGCGCGGGGAATATGGATGTTGCTTTCACGCGCGAGACCGACACCACGCGATCCTCAAGTGGCTGGCGCAACGCTTCAAGCGCCTTGCGCTCAAATTCCGGAAACTCATCAAGGAAAAGCACGCCGCGATGAGCGAGCGTTACTTCGCCGGGCCGCGGAATCGTGCCCCCTCCCACCAATGACGGATACGACGCCGTGTGGTGCGGACTTCGAAACGGCCGGTGTGTTATAACTGCTTCGTTAAGCAAGCCCGCGACACTATGGATAGCGGTTACCTCCATGGCTTCCTCAAACGAAAGTGGGGGAAGAATGGAAGCAAGTGCGCGCGTAAGTAATGTTTTGCCGGTGCCGGGCGGGCCAAAAAGAGCGACATGATGGCGGCCGGCCGCGGCAACCTCCAAGCCGCGCTTAGCGCTCTCCTGCCCCACGATGTCGGCAAAATCAACCGCGAAAGAAGGCGCTAATTGCATTTCTTCAAATCGCGTAGGCTCTAATGGATTACATATGCGCTCTTCTTCTACATGCGCTATGAGTTCGGCAAGCGAATTTACTTCGTAGATGGAAAGGCCGTGTACGAGAGCCGCTTCTTTGCCATTGCCGACCGGCACATAGAGCTCGCGCATGCCCGCTTTTTTTGCCGCAAGCGCGAGCGGCAGGATGCCGCGGCTTTTGCGGATAGCGCCGTCGAGCGCTAATTCTCCTAAAAACATACGGCAAGCCGGATTAAAATGAATCTGGCGGGATGCCAAAAGATACCCCATACTTATTGCTAAATCAAAAAGTGGCCCTTCTTTTTTCAAATCGGCGGGAGCGAGACTTATGGTTACCCGATTATTTTTTCGATGGGGCGGCCGGAAGCCGGAATTTTTAATTGCTGAAGAGATGCGCTCCTTTGATTCTTCCACGGCTTTGTCGGCAAGCCCCACAATCGTAAAACGGTGCAACCCCCGCGAGAGATCCACCTCCACGTCAATGGGTGTACCGCAAAGCCCGGTAATTTCGGCGGCATGAATTCTTACTGATGATTGCGGCATGTGCGCGCGGCGGGATATGCCCGCAAACGTTCCTGATCAATTTCTTTGCCATCTTTTTCACACATACCGTACGAGCCCTTCTCAATACGAACAAGGGCTTCGCTGATCTCGCGCAAGTGCTTTTCCAAGCGTGTCGCGATCCCTATATTGGCATCAAATTGTTCTGTTTCGTCAGCGCCTTCTTCGGCATCTGTTTCTTGCGGATTTAAATCGGAAAACCGTGGCTCCCAATTTTCCGGATGGCGCGCGTCGCGCGTGCCAAACTGCGTGATCGTCTCTTCGACACGCTTTTTTTCTTCCTCAAGAAGGAGCTTAAATTCAACGGTGTCTATCATGCTCTCCAGTAAATCATTTTTTTGCCAAATGTTCAATAGCCGCCCGAAGCGCTTCTTGAGAAAGAGCGATGACCGCGTAGCGGCCTCCGAAAATCGCGTAGCCAAGAAAGGAAGAAACGCGCGCGTCCACATTGCCAATAATACGATCTTCAAATGGTTGAGAGAGAATACCGGCGGGCAAAAGAGGAGCAAAGTCGCGTTCCATAAGCGGCTCCCAGGCAAGAAAACTCTCAAGCGCTTTTCCCGGATTATTGATCGGAATTACCCACACAAGCGCGTCCGCGAGAATATAAAAATATATTTCTTGATCAAGTGTTGGCAAAAGCGATGAGGGAGGCCTTACACGAAGGGTCTGAAGCAATTCAAATGTGTTTGCCTGTCTGCTTTCTTTCCGCGTGATATCAAGAGAAAAAAGGCGAAGAGAAAGGAACGCGGGCTGTTGGGCTTTCGTAACGCGCTGTTTTTTTTGCTTTAAAAGCGCCAAAAGTCCTTCCCGATCGCCTAAACGAAATCGTATTTCTTCTTGATGTAAAGCAGGGAACGGCAGAAATATCGGCGCTACTTCTTCTTCGTAAGAAGGTGCAACGGAGAAAAAAAGAAAAAAAACCAACGCTCCCGCGACAATCAATAAAGCGGCGGTAATACTGCCTATCATCGCTACCCGCCACTGGCGGGCGGATGCAAACTCACGCGCAAGCTGTTCTTTCTGCCCTAAAAGCAGAGAGGAACCGCGCGCGACCATATCGGCGGGCGATTGTCCGTGTTGGGAGAGGGAAGCAATATCTTCGCGCATGGTGCGCAGAGACGCGAATGGCGATTCTTTTTTCTTGAATGGTTCATCGGGCATATTATTATACTTTGTATTTCGTAATTAAAAGTATTATAGCATAAAAAAAATCGCCCGTTGCGGTAGGATTCGTATAAACGATATCC
This sequence comes from uncultured Candidatus Saccharibacteria bacterium, assembly GCA_964361355.1. Taxonomy (GTDB): domain Bacteria; phylum Patescibacteriota; class Minisyncoccia; order Ryanbacterales; family CAYHZD01; genus CAYHZD01. Next base: position 3,215 of record CAYHZX010000032.1, read on the forward strand.
TCTGCAACGGGCGGGGTCGAGAAAAGATAGAACTACCTCGTTAGATAGCCACGATATCCTTCGTTGACCTCCGGTAGCTGCCTTACATCAAACACTAATGAACCGTCTAGTGTTTGGAAATAAGGTCTTATACTTTTCTCTTCCCTCTTCTCTTTCGCGGGAGGAGGTCCCCTTCTTTCTTCTAAGATAGCGGCCCCTTTTTTACCTTCCTCTTTTACCATTTCCCTTCCTCCTTTGCGCACTAAAAATCCTATTTTTTATAATACTCCTTTCCTATAATTTGTCAATAGTCTTTTATCTTCGTCCTCGCTGGCCTCCTCGAAAGCCGCCGCCTGACGGGCGGCGGCCATCGGCGGGCCGCCCGCTGCGAAGCTGGCCTCCGCGACTATCAAAACTCCGCCGATCACTCCGACCACGATCAAATCGATCGCGATCTTCGGCATGCGCTTGTTTTCCGGGTGATTTAAGCTCAAGGGTCGCCATATCTTTAATAGAAAGATTAATACGCCCCTGTTCGTCAACGCTCACAATTTTCACCGGCACCGTGTCTCCAATCTCTACTATATCTTCCACTACATTGACGCGAAACGGAGCAAGTTCCGAAATATGCACAAGGCCTTCCTGCCCGGGCGCGAATTCCACCATCGCGCCAAATCCAAAAATGCGCGTTACCCGGCCATTCTCAAACGTTTCCCCTATTTCATATTCGTGCGTAATCTCTTCAATGCGGGCAAGCGCCTTTTCCGCCGCTTCCTTTGTAGGACCCGTAATAAAAATTCTGCCGGTCTGCTCAATATCAATATCCGCACCCGTTTGCGCGATAATCTCATTGATTACTTTGCCGCCCGGCCCCACCACTTCACGAATTTTGTCTACGGGAATCATAATGGAGAGCACGCGCGGCGCGTGCGGGGCAAGCTCGGCGCGCGGTTTGGCGATGGCCTTCTCCATAACCGTAAGAATCTCAAGACGCGCTTTACACGCTTGCGCGAATGCGTGAGAAAGAAGATCTGCCGATACTCCTTGCACCTTAACATCCATCTGAACCGCGGTAACCCCGTGTTTCGTGCCCGCCACCTTAAAATCCATATCGCCGTAATGATCTTCCGGACCCTGGATATCGGTGAGAATGACATATTTATTTCTCGTCATCATCACTCCCATAGCGATACCGGCAACCGACTCGCTCACGGGGACACCCGCATCCATGAGAGCAAGCGATGAAGCACACACCGATCCCATGGAAGACGACCCGTTTGAAGAGAGCGTTTCAGAAACCACGCGGATGGTATACGGAAAATGCTCGCGATCCGGAATGACATGCCGCAAAGCTTTTTCGGCAAGCGCGCCATGGCCGATTTCTCGCCGGCCCGGAGCGCCCATGCGACCGGTCTCGCCTACCGAAAACGGCGGAAAATTATAATGATGCATAAAATGTTTTTTCATGCGCACTTCCATGCCTTCGATAAGAAGCTCGTCTCCCGGAGCTCCGAGCGTTACCGCGGAAAGAATATGCGTGTCGCCGCGGAAAAAAACGCCCGATCCGTGCGTGCGCGGAAGAAAACCAACCTCGGCCATAAGCTCGCGTAATTCGTCGGGCTTCCGACCGTCCGGCCGCCTGCCTTCGTCTATCAATGCGTTATGCACGATATCATTGATCGCGTCCTCAAAAAAATCGTCCGCCGCGTGTCGCACCCGCGCTTCCGCCGCCGGTTCCCGTTCTTCTACCGCAAGCATCCATTCTTTTTTAAGGAGGGCGATTTCTCCTTGCCGATGCGTTTTTGAAGAAACAAACACCGCATCGGCGAGACGCGCGCGCATGCGATGATCAAAAAGCTGACGCAAAGATTCCGACAATTCTTCAAAATGGATTGTCTGTTTTTCTTTGCCCATTGCTTTAACGACCTCCTCTTGAAACGCGTTTAGATGGTTAATAGCGGTTTGCGCGTGCGCAAGCATGGCGCCAAACTCTTCTTCTTTTGTTTGCGCGGCATCGCCTTCCATCATATTGATGAGCCCTTTTGTGCCCGCGATGGTTATATCATACGCGCTTTGCTTTCGTTCTTCATAGGTGGGATTTACGAGATAAGCGCTACTCCGACTTGAATCGGAACCCATACGCACCGCGCTTACCGGCCCTCCCCATGGAATATCCGAGGTTAAAAGCGCTAACGAAGCGCCGAGCAATGCCAAAATATCCGGATCGTTTTCTTCATCAACAGAGAGCGCTAATACCGTCACCTGTACGTCTCTTCGCAAGCGATGGTCAAAAAGCGGGCGAAGTGAGCGGTCAATAAGCCGACACATGAGAATCGCTTCTTCCGAGGGACGAGCTTCCCGACGCACAAAACGCGATCCTAAAATTTTTCCGGCCGCATAAAATTTTTCTTCGTAATCAACGGTGAGAGGAAAGTAATCAAGATTTTCGCGATCAACTTCCCCCATCACCGCGTTAGCAAGTACGACGGTTTCACCCAATGAGACAAGCACCGAGCCGTTCGCTTGCGTGACGAGAGGAAGAAATTCTACGACAAATTTTTTATCATTCAGCGTGGTTTCAAATTTTTTGCGCTCCATAGTATCTTCTT
>CAYHZX010000033.1:0-5600 GCA_964361355.1 uncultured Candidatus Saccharibacteria bacterium
GAATTTTATAGAGATTCCCTTATTGGGAATGATAGCCGCCGGTGAGCCAATAGAGGCCATTGAGATACCAGAAACAGTATCTATACCCAAGGAGCTCACACTTGGCCAAGGCAGACACTATGGCTTAAAAGTTCAGGGAGACAGCATGCAAGATGCTGGCATTTTTGATAGCGACACTGTAATCGTGCGTGAGCAGTCAGGAGTCGATGACGGTCAGATCGGGGTGGCAATCATAAATGACAATGAAGCTACGCTCAAAAGAATCTACAAAGAAAAAAATGGATTTAGATTACAGCCAGCCAATAAAAACTATAAACCTATCTTTACAAAGAACTTGGAGATACGCGGCCGGGTTACTGGCGTATTGCGAAGTCGTTTTGATCCACTACCAAAACCAGCCCAACTTCCACTGTTCATGTTTCCTCAGAACCAAAAGGCAGAACAACTGCTCCAAATACATAACAGGCGATTTTTAGGAAATAAAACTAAGCTACTTGGCTTTATCGGCGACATAGTGGCTGATAAGTGTCGCGGCTATTACACTTTTTGCGATATTTTTGCTGGCACCGGCGTAGTCGGTCAATATTTTAATAGGCCAGATACTAAAGTAATTTCAAACGACATATTAGATAGCAGTTACACTTCGCTCCAATGTTGGCTTACTACTAAGAATTACAACGAAGAGAAGGTAACTAATACCATTAATTTCCTAAATAATTTACAACCCAAAAAGGAAAACTATGTTTCCGAAAAATTTGGTGGATCGTATTTTACCAAAGACAATGCTTTAAAAATTGGGGCTATTCGAGAGGAGATAGAAAAATTTGATGAAAAAGGAGAAATAAATAAAGAGGAAAAAAATATTCTCCTGACTTCTCTCATTTACGCCATAGATAAGGTGGCTAATACGGTTGGCCATTACGAAACCTATAGGAAGAAGCTCGATACGATTCAGGGTCTCAAGCTTTTAGTACCAGACATAGATATAAAAAATAATGCTAACAATGAAATTCACCAAAAGGACGCGAATCAGCTGGTTAGAGAAATAAAGTGTGACGTGCTTTATATAGACCCTCCCTACAATTCAAGACAATATGGTGACTCATATCACCTGCTCGAAAATATAATTACTTGGAAAAAGCCAAAAGTGGAGGGCGTTGGTAAGAAGATGGCCGAACGAGGTCATCTTAAAAGCAGATATTGCTTAAAAGGAGCCGCTGAAGCTTTTGAGGACCTGATACAGAATGCTCAAACCAATCACATCCTTATTTCTTACAACAACACGGGAGAGAAGAAAAATGAACGATCAAATGCTAAGATTCCCGATAATCGGATTGTGGAAATATTGAAAGCCAAAGGTGAAGTCGAGGTATTCGAGCGAGAATATAAAGGATTCACCACTGGGAAAAGCGATACCCATGGGCATACCGAAAGAGTGTTTTATTGCAAAGTAACCAAGTAACTATATGAAATATTTTCAATGGACAATTGGATCAACAACGGTTCGCAATCCAGACAGGTTGCGAGAGGGACTACAAGTTCTCAAAGAGCATTTTGATGGAAAGGAATGGAATACTGCTCAGCAAGAAAAGTTTTTTGATTTGCTAAGAGATAATGGTGTCTACGAAATGGAAGATGACGACTACGGGAGAATGACGAGTGCTCGAAAGCAAGAACATGCCAGAAAATGGGTATCTATTTTGAATCAACTTGGTTTCTGCTTTGCCTACGAGTCATCAGAAAAGCCTGTTCTGATAACAAAAGCCGGCGATGCTTTATTGGATAACCCAGACATTGAGGATGAAGTTTTCTTGCGACAATTACTCAAATATCAAAAGCCCTCAGCTCTACCAAAGCAAAATGGAGTTTCTTTTGAAAATGTCTCTGTATTGCCATTTCTCGTAAGTCTAAGGGTGACTTATGAAATGCAGGGATTATCGAAAGAGGAAATCAGTATTTTCTTAAACACTACTGTCCAAATGGAGGATATCGGAAAGATCATTAAAGAAATCGGAGGGTACCGCATACAAAAAAGTAAAATTGAAGGTCGGGTCAAAAAGAAGGAGTTTTATGTAAAAACACAACTGGCTTGGCTCGAAGAGATTTTTGCCGATGAGATCAAGGAACGCATCGTTTTAATTAAAAAGTTGATCGGCGGCTATAAAAAAGACTTAGCTTTTATTTCGTCTACACAAGGCCAACAACTACTTGCTGATATTACTAAAGGTGGCAAAGGATCAAACACTATAAAGGCAAAGAGGGCCCAACTTGCAATAGCCAGTGCTATTAAAGCCAGTAAGAGTGCTGTGAAGGCTCGAAAGGTTTTTTTGGCCTACTATCTCCCTCTCAAAATAGCCACCTTAAGAGATTACGCAGACCTTACGGCTAGATATTTAAGAAAAAGCGGATTGTTCTCCATAAGTAGAGACAAACTAATCACAATTACAGAAAAAGAGGATTTGATTAAATCATTGCTCGCTCAAAAATGGGGCCTAGTTGGAGATGATAAATACTTAGATTATCTCTGGAGCGATTCCTTACCAGCTTTGCCAAGTGATAAAGCCGACTATCTCAAAGATCATTTGGCTATCATCAGAGCTAAAGAAAAAATCTTATTTGATAAGGTCGGGGCAAGAGAGTCACTAGAATTAGTTGGGGAAAAAATAATCCCGGCAAAAGATGTTGTCCAACTGAAACAGCAAACAAGAAGTATCGAAACAAACTTACTGCGTCTAAGAGAAATTGAGTTTTATTATTCGCAACGAGAAGAAAGACAGGTTGACGATATTATTAATTTTTACGATTTAATTCTCACTAAGCAAATCTTGGGCGGTGAGGCCTATTACCCTGCTTATCTTGAATGGAATACTTGGCGTGTGTTTTTAGCAATAGACACGCTGGCAAACAAGCCCTACGAAGCTAGGAACTTTAAACTCGATGATGAATTGCAACCGGTAAATCATGCTCCGGGAAATAGAGCAGATATGGTTTTTGAATATGAGAATTTTATTCTGGTTACAGAAGTGACTTTAATCGTACGAGCAAACCAATGGAGTGCCGAAGCGGAACCGGTCCCTAGACATGTCGCAAAAATTCAGTCGGAAAATAAAGGTAAGGACGTTTTCGGTCTGTTCGTAGCTCCGCAGATAGACATCAATACATTCCTGACATTCTTCAACAACAGAAAATATGCTGTGAATGATAAGATAATGGATTTGACCATTATTCCTTTCTCTATAGATCAGATAAAACAATTACTCTCAATATTCAAAGAAAAGCGTTTTTCTACGCAGGACATGAAAAGATTATTTGAATCAATAAGAGCTGATATAGCCACTTCGAAAGACGCGATTGAGTGGGGCAAGAAGATTCCTACTATCATGCATGATTGGACTCAAAAATTATGAAAACGAACCAAATTCACAAAGGAGATTGCTGTGAGATTTTGAAGAAAGAAGTGCCCAACGAGAGCATCGACTTAATATTTGCTGATCCTCCTTATAACCTCTCCGGTAAAAGTATGGAGTGGAAAAACAAGGGCATGGGCGGTGATTGGTTTAAGGTTAATGAGAAGTGGGATACTATGACCGAATCAGACTACTTGAAATTTACCCAGGAATGGCTTAAAGAATCTCATCGCGTCCTAAAGTCCAATGGCAGTATTTATATTTCCTGCACATATCATAACATTGGGGAGCTTATCACGGTTCTTAAGGTCCTCGGATTTATTCCTAGAAATATCATCACTTGGCATAAAAATAACGCTATGCCGAGTATGACCCGACGCACCTTTACTCACTCATGCGAGTATGTCTTATTTTTCTCTAAGGGTAAAAAATGGACATTTAATTACTCTGCTATCAAAAAGATGAATCCAGACAAAGCTAAAGATGGCTCAGAAAAACAAATGCGTGATTTATGGATTATGCCAGTTGTTCAAGGCAAAGAAAGGGTAAGAAATAAAACCGGACGTGCCGCCCACCCAACACAAAAACCTGAGAATTTACTGGAGAGAGTAATCCTCGCGAGTAGCAATAAGGGCGATATCGTTCTTGATCCGTTTCTGGGAAGTGGAACTACGGCCGCAGTTGCAAAGCGACTCGGCAGAAACTGGATAGGTATAGAAACAGATAATAAATATATAAAAATGGCGCAAAAAAGAATCGGAAGCGTGTCATGAAATTAATATTAGATAAACAACTTGTAACAAATTACAAAAACGCCTCGCAAAGAGCGCGCGTATTAACTGAACGGTGGGTTGATGAATCGGTCTTTTGCCCAAATTGTGGACGTTTAGATATAGACAAGTACCCAAATAATCAGCCAGTTGCTGATTTTTATTGCTCAAATTGTAAGGAGGACTATGAATTAAAAAGCAAACAGGACGGTCTTGGCATAAAAGTTCTTGATGGTGCATACAGAACAATGATTGAGCGGTTGCAAAGTAGCAATAACCCGAACCTTTTTCTTCTTAATTACAACCTGACAAATCTTGTTGTACTGAATTTTCTTGTAATACCAAAACACTTTTTCGTTCCTGAAATTATTGAAAAGCGCAAACCACTTGCGGCAACCGCTCGAAGAGCTGGTTGGATTGGATGCAATATCGTACTCCAGAGCATTCCAGAAACAGGCAAAATCTTTTTTATAAAAAATAAACAGATTGAGCCAAAAGAAAAAGTACTTGCCGAATGGAAAAAGACACTATTCTTGCGCGAAGAAAAAGAAATATCCGCGAAAGGATGGTTGCTCGATGTTATGCGCTGTATTGATAAGCTTGGCAAGAAAGAATTTCTACTTGACGATATCTACGCTTTTGAAAATGAGCTTGATAAGCTTCACCCAGACAACAAACACATCAAAGATAAAATTCGTCAGCAATTACAAATTTTGCGCGATAAAGGTTATCTCGATTTCTTGTCGCGCGGCTATTATCGTCTTACTTAATATGGAAATGTCACTTTCGCCACTTCTTGCAAAGCTGGTTTTAAGATTCAGTCCTTTCCACCGTATATTTGTAATGTGTAAAGGATACAATGAAGATTTTGATAATTTTACCGAGCTTGTATGGGAAGATGATAAATATTTGGATTTTTATGATCGAGAAGCTTATCCTGAATTTCAGCTCTGGCTTATTTGAAATCTATTACTCCTTGCATAGTACAGAGAAAAATATCAACTAATTTAATAATCATCCATGAAATTAAAAAAATTCATTAAGGAATTAGTGGGCATATCGAAAAGTGTCGATTACCCTGATAGGGTTGAGGTCGAAATGGCAGATTATATTCCAGTAGTAAAACCAATCTTCAAAGACGGTACGGTTTTTATTACTGACGTTAGTCCAGAAACATCCAAGAATTAGATCAATAATATTTATGGGAAAAGTATCCCACACAAAAGAAGAAATTAAAAACGAAATCGCAGAGTTAGAAGCAGACCAGCATCCAAACTTTTTCAGAGACGAACCAAGAGGAAGAATACGAATGTCGAATTTATTAAAAGAATTGAATGTGATAGAAAAAAGCAAAACGAAAAATCATTACTGAATGACCGGTTGCTGGATTCAAGTTTTTAACGCAATTCATCAACTTGATAAA